>JAYUYU010000730.1:0-10064 GCA_043752365.1 Myxococcales bacterium
AGCTCGGCCGCGCTCAGCGCCAGTGCGCGCGCTTCCTCGGGATCCTTCGTGCGCTCGGCGCGGAAAAATAGCACCTCGGCCAGGCCGTCTTCGTCTTTGGCCTCGCGGTACAGGGTCTCTAGCCGCTTGAGCGCTTCGTCCGTCCACGGCGAGCCAATTAGCGCTCGCCACGCCACCACTGACCGCTCCGCGTCCTTGGCGTCGCCGTCGCTGAGGCGGGCCAAGCGCCGCGCAGCCGCCTGACGCGGTTCGCGTTCGGGCTCCAGCTCCACCACCAGCGTGAGCGCCGACAACAGCGGCTTCTGTTCGGCCGACTCGGTGCACAGCTCACACAGCTCGCGGGCGGCCACCAGGGTAGCGGCGCTACGTTCCCCCAAGTCGAGCACCTGCTGAAAGGCGGCCTTGGCGCGCTTGACGTCACCCGTCTTCAAATAGACGAGACCCACGTCAGCCCCCACGCGAGCGCGCACTGCGTTGTCTTTGCTGGTGGCCAACGCGCGCGACAAAAGCCGCGCCGCTTGCTCGGGCTGGCTCAAGGCCAAGCTGAGGGCCACGAAGCGCGCGCGCAAGTCGTCGTCACCCGGGTTTCCAGCCACGACCGGCGCCAAAAGCTCGAGCGCGCCCGCTGGATCCGACAACACGTCCTGGCGCAAGATACCGAGCCTACGCTGCACCTCGACGCGCCGCGGGCCGCGGACCTGCTTGAGCTCGAAGCTCAGCATCGCGACTGCGCGGTCAGTCCGCCCCGAGCGCTCGTAGGCGTCCGACAACGCCGCGGCAGCGCGCGGCGCGTGCGCGCGGTTCTCGAGCAGGCTCTCGGCTGCGGCGAGCGCGGTCGCGTGATCTGGAGCGACCTGCAGCACGCCTTCGATGTGCCCGAGCGCGCGCGTCACGTCCTTGAGTGAGCCCAAACACAAGTCAACCAGCTGCTCGCGCAGCAACAAGCCCTCCTCGGGACCGGGCGCGGGCTCACGCTTCAGCGCGTGCTCAAACACGTCAGCGACTTCTTTGTGGCGACCTCGCGCAAGCAGGCGTCGGACCAGGCCCTCGCGCGCGGGCTCGTCGCCAGGCGCCAGCTTCAACACGCGCTGAGCGATATCGATCGAAACCTCGTCGCTTTGCGGCAAGTCACGCACGAGCTCAGAGGCACGACGCAACAGCTGCAACTTGATCTCGGCGTCTTGCGCGCGCGAGCTGGCGTCGACGTACAGCTCGGCAAGGCGCGCCGGCTTGTTCGCCATGCCGTACAAGCGCTCCAAGAGCCCGAAGGCTTCCGCGTGCCCGGGAACGGCCGCCGCAGCCCGCTCGGCGTAGGCAATGGCGCCCTCGGTGTCCCCGCCTTCGACCTGAAAAAATTGCGCCGCGTGCAGGTAGATGAACACCTGCTGCTCACCCGTCAGCAGCTTGATGCGCTTGTCGGTGGCCACCTGCTCGTAGGCCATAGCCAGGTCGGAAACCTTGTCGTGACGCACGGCTGCGCGATGCAAGCGCTCCCAGGCGTCGCCAGGAAGCTCCCCCTTGGCGACGGCGTTGACGAGCAATTCCAGCACCATCCCGGGGTCGTCCAGCCGCTCCTCGAGCGCCTCGGCGATCTCATGAAGCTTGAGCTGCAGCACGCTTGCGCGACGCTTGCCCTCGGTCTTGGGAGCTGGAGCTTCGGACTTCGGAGGTACGTTTGTCATGCGAAGGCCCAGTCGAAGCGCCGAAGCGTAACAGACCTAACCCACCGCTTGTGAAGCCCCGACAACGTTACAAATTCGTGCAAGGGCGAGCGTTTCGTTAAGCCTGGCGGGACGCTCGGGAAACGTGCTCATCCGAACAGGTGGGATACGTCAGACATAGGCCTCGGTGTCGGTGTCGGTGTCTGCGCTTGCAATGCCGCTCGCTGCCTGAGTTCAGCGCAGGAAGGCCACTAGCTCACTCACCACCCGCTCCGGTTCGTCCCATTGCACGAAGTGCCCCGCCCCTGCCACGTGGTGGACAGTTACGGAAGTGATGCGGCTCGGCAGGTCGTCGAGCAGGCTCGGGTCGAGCGCCGGATCGCTATCACCCCAAAGAACGAGCGTCGGCGCAGCGATGATTTGCGGGCATTTGATCGGCCAGCGAAAGGCCGCCCGGTAGTAGCTGAGCGCCGCCCGCGCCGCGCCGGGCCGCAGCAGCTCCCGCCAGGCCGCGTCGACGCGTGCGTCGGTCAGCAGCGCCTTTTTGGCTACCAGCTTGCGTAGCAGCCAGCGAAACACCCAGCGCCGTGTCACGACCCACTCGGCGATGCCGCGCAGCTGAAAGAACAACAGGTACCAGCTACGCAATAGCTGTAGGCTTCGCTTGAGCGCCCGAGCGTAGCTGTCGGGGTGCGCGGCGTTGATCACCACCAGCTTTTCGACCAGCTCCGGATGCTCGCTGGCGAGGCAATACGCCAGCGTCCCGCCCCAGTCGTGGCCGAGCACCGCCACTGGCTCGTCACCCGTCCAGCGCGCCAACGCCACCAAATCGGCGAGCGCCGCCGATGACCGATACGGCTCTAACCCCTCGGGCTTGTCCGAAAGACCGTAGCCTCGCAAATCTGGCGCGATGGCGCGGAAGCCTTGTGCCGCCAGTGCTTCGCACAGCTCGCGAAACCCTAGCGAAGAGTCGGGAAAGCCGTGGAGCAGCAGCACCGGCTTGCCCGTGCCGATGACCCGAACGTGGAGCTTGCCGCCCGGCGTGCTCACCATTTCGGAGTCGATCATTGTCGGTACAGGCGCTCCGAGGCGCGCAAGAGCCAAGGCATGGCGGACGGCGCAAGACGCTTCAGCACATAGAGCAGCCAAGCCTCGGACGACACGGGGACGAGGGCTTTACCACTTTCGGCGGCTCCGACGATGGCCTTCGCGACGCTTTCCGGCGTGTGGCCGCGGCGTCGATAGAGCTCCTGCAGGGCGCGCCGTTCGGCCTCGGCGTCAGCCACGCCGCGAATCCTCGCCGTTTCCAGGATCGAGCTTGCTACGAGGCCTGGACAGACCACGCTCACCATCACTCCCGAGGGTAGCAGCTCCGCCCGCAGCGCCTCCGAAAGGCCCACCACCGCGTACTTGGTGGTTCCGTAGGCGGCCAGCCCCGGCAGGTTGCAGTAGCCCGAGGCCGACGCCACGTTGACGATACGCCCTGCACGGCGCCCACGCATGAAGGGCGCAAAAGCGCGCGTGCCGTGGATGGTGCCCCACAAATTTACGCGCAAAAGCCAATCCCAGTCGGCATTTTCGGTGTCAAAAAAGCCGCCCGAAACCCCAACGCCGGCGTTGTTCACCAGGCAAAACGTCGCGCCTAGCTCGCGCTCGACCCGGTCCGCGAAGGCCTGCATGGCGGGCGCGTCACCCACGTCCAAGGTGACACCAAGCGTCGCGGCGCCCAGGGCCCGGCACTCGGCCAGCGTCGCCACCAAGCTGGCTTCGTCGGTGTCACAGCCAGCAACCTTCGCCCCTAAACGCGCCAACTCGAGCGCGGTGGCGCGCCCAATACCCTTCGCGGCCCCCGTCACGACTACCACGCGCCCGCGTAGCTCGACGCGGGCCACGCTCACTCGGTCCCGTCGCACAGGAAGTTCAAGGCGCGCAGGCTAGGCATGAAAAAATACTCGCCCCCGCGCATCTGCACGACCTTGGGCAAGCCCTCGTAGCGTTGCCGTACCGGCGCGGCTTGAACGGAAAACTCCCGTGGCACCGGCCGATCGTCGAAATCGAAGGCTTCCTTGCCCACCAGCGGATCGCGCTCGGCAGAGAGGCCCGCGAATTTGCAGCTATTGAGCCAGGTTTGCTGCACGAACTCGAACTGCCGGCGCAGGTTGGCGTTCAGGGCAACGAAGTACAGCCCTCGCTCCACGCCGTCGTCCACCTGCGGCAGGCTGCCGGCCAGCCTTGCGCCGTAGACGCGGCCGCGGCGCACGATGCGGTGCAGGTTGGCGTCGTGGAGGCCTTCCTTGGCGGTAGCACCGAACATGTCGCGCGGATTGGCGCGGCGAATGTGCGCCCCAAACGGGCAGCGCAGTCCGTCGGGGTCACGCTCGCGGAACCCAAAGTCGTTCAGACCTGCCACCGGCGGGCGCTCGGCGTCCGGCGCCTCGACCAGCGGTACGCCGTTGGGCCAGCGGCCCACCATGCGCGCCGCGACGAGCTGAGCGCGCGCGGCAATGTCGGGTGCCTTTTCAGCGCTGACGGCGGCCCAGCAGTAACGCCAGAAGCTCGCCACGTCTTGGGCCAACTTGCGCACCACCAGGTAAGTCCCGTTGTGACCAAAGCTCACGCGTTCCATCCCCGGCAAGAGCGGCGGGTGCTCGCGCGTGCCGCGGCGGCGCTTGGCGCTCGGAACGGTGGTCACGAGGCCGTAGGCGTTGGCGTAACCCAGCACCAACTCGCCGGTGGCAATCTTGGTATCCCCGGGTTGGCGCCGGCGACCGCTGCCGCGCACGAAGGGCTGAGCCAGGCCGTCGGCAAAGCCGAAATGCTCCCGCCCGTCCTCGGGTAGCCCCACGTCTTCGGCGCGCTGAGCAATGCCGAATTTCTCGAGCGACTTTTCCAGCTCGGCGGCGCGCTCCAGCAACTCCTCGTCGTTGCGCCCGTACAGCATGGCCAGCGCATCGATGGCGTCGTTGGCACCGCCCCATTGCCAATGCTCGGGCGCGTCCGAATAGCGGTCACCCAGCACGTTCGAGCGCTCCGGGTGGGCCATGCCCTGCGCGAATTCTCGCTGAAAAGTGCCTATATCTTGCTCGTCTAGCCCCAGGGCGGCTAGGCCCCGGGCCGAAAAGGCCACGTTGAACCGGTAGCGGCCGTCGCGTTCTTCTTGACCCGAGGTGACGTCGGTCACCACGCGCCGCAGCCACTCACGCGGTTGCCCACCCGCGAACTTCAACAGGTAGAAGCGCGAGCGCGGATGCTGCTTGTAAGCAAACAGCATCAGGCCTTGAACGTCAGCTCGTTCCACGGCTCCTCCTCATATTAACGCCAACAGCCGCTCGGACGTCGGCTTGTCGAGCTTGCAGCCGAGCAGCTCGCGAATTTTGGCGTTTCGCAGTACGTCACCCACCGAAAGCGTCGGGTAGG
The DNA here is from genome assembly GCA_043752365.1 of Myxococcales bacterium. GTDB lineage: Bacteria > Myxococcota_A > Polyangia > Polyangiales > Polyangiaceae > PMG-095. Next base: position 5,079 of record JAYUYU010000730.1, read on the forward strand.
CGCTGTACCAAACCTGGGTCGGTACTTGGTTGGCGCGCGTCCAAGATTTGAACGCTTCTTCGTCTTTTGCGCCTTTGAACAACAACAGTCGCGTCTTGGGGTACCAAATGGTGTTGGTCCAAATCATCGTCAGGCCGAGCGCGGCCTTGTCGATGAACTCGCCCAAGTACGCTTCCCAGCTACCGTCGTAGTTGCTGAAGAACAGCAGCCGACGATCAGGCAGCGCCACCCAGCGCGCGAAATGAATGGTCTGAATGCCGCCAAGCCGCCCCGTCAACGCACCCGCGTCGGCCAGAGCCGTGACGACATGCACCATGACTTTCAGGGCAAATGGCCGATACCAGCCGGGCTTGAGCGCCACCAAGTGCGTCAAGCCGTTTTGGTCCACTCGGTCTTCTTCCAGGCCAATGCCGTCGCGCTTGGCGCGCAGCTCTGGCGTATCGAAGCTAGGTTGTCGTTTGCGTTTGCGCTCGTCACGCCACTCGAAGAACGGCGCCAGCAGGAACGCCAACAGCAGGCTGAACGGCCGCCCCAACGCCCGCTCGATGATGCCGGCCGGGTGCATGTTCAACCCACGGTCGACGGGGCCCAGCGTCAGGCCGTCTTTGGTGGCCAAGCCTAGAGCGACACGTTGCAGTTCGAGGGCCAAGCCCAGGGCATCTTGGCTCTCGACCTTGGCGCCCACTGAAAGCTCGCGCAGGCGCACGTCGACGGCGTTGCGAAGCGCGGCGTCGCCTTGCACGACCGGCACAGAAAGTCCGCCGTGCGCGACGTAGTAGGCCGCCGTGCGCAGCGAATTCGCCCGAAGAAACTGCGACAATTCCGCCAATTTGTCGCTCCCCGGGTAGCCTTCGACGCCCCGGAACGCCTGGTCCAGCATGGCGCCAAGAGCCACTCGCAAGTCGGCGACGTGCGCGTCCAGCTCGCCGTCGAAGTTGGTTTCGAAGGCCATCAAATGGCGCTCACCAATCGGCCGACCGTCTTCGTCGGGCGTCGGTGGCAACAGCACCCAACGGGCAAAGTGAGTCGTGGTCGAGCGCGACAGCGCTCGCTGCAGCTGGCGCTTGTTGGCGCGCAGCCACGCGTCCAGCGCGACCTCGTCACCCAGCGCAACGGGCGCCACGACCGTGAGCGCCTGGTGACGCACGACGCTCAACGCAAAACTCCGCGGAACCCGGGCGCGCTCATGTCCAGACAACGCTCCACGTTCACGATCCCTTGCTCGACCAGCTGCTCGGTGCTCGCTTCCAACAGCTTTCGTCCTGCTTCGCCGCCGGCAAGCGCACCGCGCCTGGCCTTGGCACAGCTAGCTAAGTAGCCCATGTCGACGCGCGAAAGGCCCAAAATCGCGAGATCGAGCTGCTTCAAGGCCAACGCCCTCTGCCCTTTGCTGGCCAGCAGGCAGCCGAGCACGTGGTGACCCATGGGGGCCGCGTAGTCCGGTCGGTCGGCAAGCAGCTCCTTGGCGCAGCGTTCGGCCAATTGCCACAACGCCGCTTGGTCGCCGCCGTCCTCCGCCGCCGACAGTGCGCACAAGCCTCGTTCGAACGTGGTGCACACGCGCATCATGTGCACGCGTAGAAAGTGCGCGGCCTTGATGCGCGCGAAATCCACCTCCATTTCCTGGTGGGCCAGGCTGCCACGCCCACGATACCGATTGGCGGACACGCGCGAGACTAAACTGCCCCAGTGCCCACCGGTGAATTTCTCGGAAAAATCCCCTCCGAACCGGGGAAACTCTCGCGCAATCCGATCGGCCGTATCCGGGTCGTCGGCAACGATGGCCGTGATGGCAGCCGGGTAGACCATGTGCATGAGCGCGAAGCGGTCGGCGCGCTCTTGCGCCTCACGCAGCACCTCCGGCACGCGCGCAGCGGCTTCCTTCAGCTCGCCGCATAAAATGAGCGCGTTCATCGACCAGGCTACGGCGTTGGCCTGTTCCCAGTGCACGCCGCGACAACGCTCACGAAAGATCAGCTCCGCCGCGTCCAACGTGGCCTGGGCGGCGCGCCACTCGCCCGAAAACACCCGCACGAGGCCTGCAGCCAAGCGCGCCAGCGCGATGGCGTGGGGATCATTGCTGCGGGTCGCCAGGCTCTCCGCGGTCCTGACCAGGCCTTCGATGCTGTCTCGGCCTCGCACCTCGACCGCCGCACGTCCGGAGGCCTCGATGGCCAGCGCGCGGCACACGCGAATTGGCTCGCCGCCGTCCAACGCCAGCAGCAAGTGACGCGCCCCGAAATCGGCCGCCCGCACCACGTCGAACATGGCCAGTCCGGTCGCGGCCACGAAGGCCACGTCGATGCGCTCGAGCTCACTGGCCGGCACGTCGCTGCGCGGCTGAAATTTCATCCCCCGTAGCATCAAGCGTGCGCGGTTGCCGAGCAGCGAGACCACCGCCGAAGCGGTCGTCTCCGGGTAGCCGAGCTTCACGTCCACCAGCGCCTCGCGCAGCAGCCGCAGGCCCTCGCTCTCGCCCCCACTCTTCAAAAAGTGTTCGGCCGCGATGCTGCGCAGCGCCGTCCGTTCGGTGACCGGCGCGTGGTGCACGGCGCTGGCAAAGGCGGCTGCGGCCTCCGCGGCGTGCCCGGCCGCGAGCAGCATGTCTCCCACGCTGCGTTCCAGCTGCCAGCGCGGCTCGCTGACTTCGAGCTCGATGGCTCGACGGTACAGGCCTGCCGCGCGCAAGAACGCCAAAGCGCGCGCGGCAGAAGCGGCGGCCCCCAGCACGTGCCGGCGCCCTCCGTCTTCGTCGCCAGCGGCCAAAAAGTGCTCCACCAACACGCCAGGGTCGGCGTCGCCACTGCTTTCCAGAGCCGCCGCCAGCCGCGCATGCAACCCGCGCTGCCGAGCGGGGTCGAGGCTGCCGAGCAGGCTGTCGCGGATGCGCCCATGATAAATGTCGAGCAGCTCGCGCTCGCCGCTCTCCACCGAGCGCGTCAGCCTGGCCACCCGCAGCCGAGCGCGCAGCGCGTCTGCCTCGTTCAAGCCCACCACCGCCTCGGCGATCCGGACGGGTAACGGTCCGCCGGCCACGCACAGCACCTCCAACAACGCGCGACCTTCCAGCGGCAACTCGTCGACGCGGCCCTGAATCACGGCGTCGAGTGAGATCAAACCGCTCGTTTCATCGGACGCGGCGGTGCGGTGCCAGGCCGACAGCTCCGACACGAACAGCGGCAAACCCTGTGATTCCTCGGCAATGCGCCGCACCACGTCCGGCGCCGAATCAGCGCGTTCGCCCAGCGACAGCGCCGCCAAACGCGCGCAATCTTCGTACGGCAAACGCGCCAGCTCCAGCCGCTCGACCTTGCCGTTGGACGCTAGGCGCTCGACGAGCCCCAAAAGCTCCGTCAACGCCGTGCTCTTGCCTACCGATTCGGAGCGAAAGCTACCGACCAACATCATGGCAGGCGCACCCGGCGCGTGCAGCACCTGCTCCAAGAGCGCCACGCTATCTACGTCCGCCCACTGCAGGTCGTCGATGTGCACCACCAGCGGCCGATCATCGGCGATCGCGCCCAGCAGGCCGCGTAGCGCCATGAAGGCGCGCCGTCGCACTTCTTGTGGCTCGCCGGCTTCGAGACGACCGCCAAGCCGGCGTTCAAGCGCCGGCACGCTGCGCAACACGGGAAACACCCGCAAAAGCTCAGCCGCGTGCGTCGGCAGCAGGCTACTCAGCTCCTGCTGAGGCATCAGCGACAACCAGCGGCTGAGCTCGTCCACCACGCTGTCGAGGCCTTTGAACGGCACGGCTTCGCGCTCGTAACAACGGCCCGACAACACCAGCGTGCGCGGTGTTTGCGCCACCTCCTTCAAGAAGCGCTGGACAAGCGTCGTCTTGCCGATGCCGGAAGCGCCTGAAATTACCGTCAATACCGCTTCGCCGCGGGACGCGCGCCGTAGGCCCTGCCGCAGCACCGAAAGCTCGCTTTCGCGCCCCACGAATGCCCGCGACGAGCCGGTGGTGGTCGAAGCACTCAGCGACCGGCTGCTGGTGCGCACACCCACCCCAGGCCGCGCCGCCCGCAACCGGTCCAAGATCTCCGTGCCGGCCGGGCGATCTTGCGGCGCCGGGGACAGCAAATCCAGGCACAACGCAGCCAAATCAGCCGGCACGCCTTCGACGATTTCGCTCGGTGGGCGCGGCCGGCTTTGTTGCTTGGCGTACAAAACCTCTTCGGGCGCGCCGTCGAACGGCAGCTGGCCCGTCAAGGCTTCGTACAGCATCACCCCGATGGCATAGAAATCCGCCGGCGGTCCCACCAGCGACGCACGCGCCTGCTCGGGCGCCATGTAGGCGGGTGTGCCCAGCACCAAATCTTCGACGCGCTCGCTACCCTTGCCCAACTCGCCCACCACGCCAAAATCCAGCAGCACGACGCGCCCTTCGGGCGTGATCATGACGTTGGAGGGCTTGATATCGCGGTGCAAACGGCCCGAGGCATGAATCGCCATCACGCCGTCGAGCAAGCCGAGCGACGCTTCACGCAGCTTGGTCTCGTCACCGACCAGCTCTCCGCTGTTCGCGATGGCCAAGAGCGGGCTCGTCTCGACGTCGGACACCAACAGCGAAGCCTCGATGGTGGGCGCGCTCGACACCAAGGGCCGTAACAGGGAGCCCGAGTCCGTTCGCGTCAGCTGCGCGCCCGAGACGCGCGTGATGCCGCGCACGAAGCTGACGAAATCGGTGCCCTCCAGCAGTTCCATCGTGAAGAACCACTGGTCGCCCTCGGCGAATAGCTCGTACAGCTGCACCACCGACGGGTGCGCGATGTCGGCCAGCGCGCGGAACTCCTTTTTAAACCGCAAGAGCGCCGACGGGTCCAGACGCGTCATGGTCTTCAGCGCCACCGCGGACGAGCGACGGAGATCGCGTGCGCGGTAGACGACACCCATCCCGCCCTCGCCAAGGATGCCCTCGATGATGAAGCGGTCGTTGCCTTTGAACTCGCTCAGGGCAAGTTTCGTGGCCAAAATACGGCC
>JAYUYU010000731.1:0-4038 GCA_043752365.1 Myxococcales bacterium
CCGCCGAAGCGCGTGTAGTCGACGACGGCGGAATCGTACTGCGTCCGCTGGTCAGGATTGATCCACTTTATCCGTGAGGTGCCGAAGAAGTCCTGGGCATCGTTGTAGAGCAACGAGCCGCCCACCATCCAATTGGTGCCGAGAAAAGCCGGATCGAGGAAGCGCATACGCAGGGCTAGTTGGTTGGACGCCACCGCCATCGCTCCGCCGAGCGTGATGCCGGTGCCGGCCAGATTCGTCTCGGCCACGTCGAGCCCCGCGTAGCCGCTCAGCCGCCGCACCCGGCCGTTCGCCGCCGCGTCCGCCGCCAGCCCCATCGAGATGTCGCTGACGACGATAGTGTTGCGCTCCGTTACGTCGATGACCAGCACCACGAGCCCGCGTTCCGAGCCCTTCTTCAACGAATACTGGACGTCGCGAAAGAACCCGGTGCCGAGCAGGCGGAAGCGCGAGAGCTCGACCTCCGGGTCGTCCACGTCGAAGACGTTGCCCGGCTTGAACGGCACGTAGCGCAAGACCACACGCCGTTGCGTGCGCGAGTTGCCACGCAATTGAATCGCCTCCAGCGTGTAGCGCACTGGCACCGCGCGACTGGCGCCGCTGGCCGTCTGCGCTTCGCCGCCCCCACGCGCGTCAGCCGCCGCGTTCAGGGCCGCGTCGGCGGACTCGAGGCTGGGCGGCAGGGGGTTCGGAGGCGCGAACACGGGTGGCCCGACCGCGTCGGGCGGCGCGGTTTTCGGCGTCTCTGGGGGTCGCGGTTCGGAGGCAGTCGGAGCTGGCTCGGCAGGCGAAAAAACCGGCACCTGTGCGAAGGCCGCGCTGGCGTGACTGAGCCCCAGCAACAACGCGACGGCGCGCGCGCGAAGCTTGCGCTCACGGATCGCGACGAAGGCTGGAAGGAAGCCGCTCATACGTTTCGGTCAGCTTAGCTAGCTTAGCCGCAACCTTGGAAGAGAGCAGCTCCGCCTGCAGCCGATACCCCCAATTTCCGTTGGGCGTCCCGGGGATGTTCATACGGGCCTCGGTGCCCAAGCCAAGTACGTCCTGAATGGGGAAAATGGCAGTATTGGCGACCGAAGAAAGCGCGCTCCTGATCAAATCCCAGTGCGGCTCGCGACCGTCACTGCCCGCGTAGGCGAGGGCCCGCTCGCGCTGGCGCGTGAGCTGGTCGCGCTCGTGTTGGTTCTGAGCGCGCTCACCCGCGTCCAACAAACCCAGCATGGTGTCGTTGTCATGGGTGCCGGTGTACACGACGCAGCGCTGGTGAAAGCGATGCGGCAGGTAGGCCTCAGCCCCGTCGGCGAAGGCGAACGCCAGTACCCGCATGCCCGGTAGCTCGAAGGCATCGCGCAGCGCTTCTACCTCGGGCGTCACGATGCCCAAATCTTCGGCGATGAACGGAAGCTCGCCGAGAGCCTCGCGAGCGCGGCTGAAGAAGTCGTGGCCCGGCGCCTCGACGAAGCGGCCTTCACGCGCGCTGGGCGAGCGCGTCGGGATTTCCCAGTAGCGGTGGAAACCGATGAAGTGATCGAGCCGGATGGCGTCGAAGCGCCGCAGGTTGCTGCGTAGACGCTCGATCCACCAGCCGTAGCCCGTGTCGCGTAGGCGAGCCCAATCGTAGAGCGGGTTGCCCCAACGCTGGCCATCGGCGCTGAAGTAGTCTGGCGGCACGCCAGCCACGACGCGACGCTCACCCTGCTCGTCGAGCAGGAACAAGTTTTGATGTTGCCAAACGTCGGCGCCGTCGTGCGCCACGAACATTGGAAGGTCACCGAGCAGCAGCAGCCCCAAGTGACGGGCGTGTCCGCGCAGGCGCTGCCATTGCCGGTCGAACAGCAGCTGCACGAACTCGTGATAGGCAATCTCGTTGGACAGCTGCTCGCGCGCAGCCCCCAGCGCGGCCGGCTCGCGCCGCCGCAGCTCGGCTGGCCAATGGAACCAAGGCTTGCCCTGTTGCTCGGTCTTCAGCGCCGCAAACAGCGCGTAATCCGGCAGCCAGAAGCGCTCGCGCTCGCGCAGCTCCTCCAGGCCATGACGGGCCACGCCGGCTTGAAAACGCTGAAAGGCACGGCGCAAGCGCCGGGCGCGGAAACGCTTGGCGGCGCCGTAGCGGGCGCGGGTGCAGTCACGCAGCCGCGCGGGGGCCGCGAGGTCGCCGGCGTCGAGCAGGCGGTCCTCCACGAGGTAGCCGAGGCTCACCAGCTCCGGGCTGCCCGCAAAGGACGAAGGACTGTCGTACGGAGAGTCGCCGCCGCCGGGGGGCACGACGGGCAGCATTTGCCACAGGCTTTGGCCGGAGCGCGCGAGGAAGCGCAAGAACTCGTGCGCGGCGGGCCCCAGGTCGCCGTGGCCATGCGGGCCGGGCAACGAAGTGGGGTGGAGCAGGATGCCGCTGCGACGTTCGTGGAGTGGGTTCATGAACGTTTAAGTCTTAGGAGGGTCGCTCGCTGCTTTGGGCCGAAGCAACGAGAACCCAACGGCGCCGGAAAGGATGCCGATGATCACACCCAACGACGCCCACGTTGGCAGGTGAAAGAACTTCGACGACACCATCTTGAAGCCGATGAAAAGCAGGATGAGCGCGAGCCCCGTGCCCAAGTAATGAAACCGCCCCATCATGCCGGCTAGCACGAAATACAGCGCGCGCAGGCCGAGAATTGCCATGATGTTGGACGTGTAAACCACGTACGTGTCGTGCGAAATGGCGAGCACGGCCGGCACCGAGTCGACCGCAAAAATCAGGTCGGTCAGCTCGATCACGATCAACACCAGAAACAACGGCGTCGCAAAGCGCTTGCCATCCACCTTCACCCAGAACTTGTCACCGTGGTACTCGGTAGTGGTGCGGATGTAGCGGCGGGCCAGCTTGAGCGCAAAGTTGTCTTCCGGGTTGCTCTCCTCTTCGGATTTGAAGAGCAGCTTGCCACCCGTGAAGATGAGGAACCCGCCGAACACGTACATCATCCAATGAAAGCGGTGGAGCAACGCCTCGCCGGCGCCGATGAACACGCCGCGCATGACCACGGCCCCGGCGATGCCCCAAAACAGCACGCGCTGCTGGCGACTTTCGGTCAGGCCGAAATAGTTGAACAGCACCAAAAACACGAACAGGTTGTCGACCGACAGCGACTCTTCGACGACGTACGCCGTGAGGTACTCGAGGGACGACTTGGCGCCCATGCGCGAGTAGACGTAGCCGGCGAAGCCGAGCCCCACCACCACGCACAGCAAACTGCGCATCACCGCCACGCGAAACGACATGTGGGGTGTGCGACCGAAGACCAAATGGTCGACGAGCATCAGCACCAGCACCGTGCCGGCAAAGGCGCCCCAGTCCACGAGCGTTGCAGCCGAGTGAGGCATCTTCGCCGCTCCTATCATGCTCCCAGGAAGCATGCTAGAAGCCTGTTTTCCAGCTCATGGCAGCATTTCGCGTACCCGGATCCGTCCAGAGTTTTGGCGCTCATTCACTGTTCGCTTTGCTGGCGCTAACCGCCTGCGTGGCGTGTGAAAAGAAGGCCCCCGAGCCTGCCGCGACTGCGGCGCAGCCGCGTCCGCCGGTCTTGCCAGTCCCGCCCAGCGCGGCAGCGGCTCTCCCGCCCGCTCCAGCTCCTGCCGCCTCCATGCAGCAGGAGCCCTTACACATCACCTGGATCGATCCACCTGCCTTCAAGCGCGTGCCGCCGTCGAATGCGATGCGCAAGGCAAGCTTCGTCGTGCCGCGCGTCCCCGGCGACAGCGAGGACGGCGAGCTGACCGTGTTCTACTTCGGCCCCGGTCAAGGTGGTGCCATCGACGCCAACGTGGACCGCTGGGTGAAGCAGTTCGGCGAAGTGAAGCCCAGCGATGTCAAACGTGCCGATCGCGAAGCCAATGGGCTCCGCCAACACACGGTCGAGCTCGAGAAGGGCGCCTTCACTGGCATGGGCGGAGGCAAGGCCAAGGAAGACTTCGGCTTGATCGGCGGCATCGTCGAGACGCCCTCGGGCGCCTATTTTTTCAAACTGACGGGCCCCATGAAGACCGTCAAAAAAGCCA
>JAYUYU010000732.1:0-4034 GCA_043752365.1 Myxococcales bacterium
GGCATAGCCGGCGTAGCGATTCAGGTTCTGTATGCCGGTCGCGACGAGCTCGAGCGGGTGAGCGTTGGCGAGCGGGTAAGTGTAGTTGACCAAGATGTCCGACGCTTTAGCCAACCTTGAATGCTGGTCGTGTCCAGTTGCTGCTGCCACACGCCCGCTTGCTCGCACACTACGTGCATGCCTGCGGCTACCATGTCGGTAACTTGCGCTTGCGTCGGGCCCTGCCACAAGCCGACGTAGTGATTGACGCCGATGGCCTGAAAGCGCGCGGCGTTGGCCGGATTCTGCATCCAGACGCCAATCGGAAAATAGCCTGAATCATTCGGAAAACCGCGGGGCCAGTGCGCGTAATAGCTGGGCCCGCCGAACCAAGGCAACGGCGTGGGTACCGACTGGCTCGCGCCCTCCCAGCCGAGAATTTGTGGTCCCGAGTTGCAACCGGCCAGCGCCAGCAGCAATCCGCACAGGGCGTGCCTGCTCATGGCACCGTGCCCCCCAACGACAGCAGGGGGCGGACCGGCCATGGCGCCAGCACGTCCGCTGTGCCGGCAGCACGCTGAAATACGTAGCGCGTGCCGTTCGGATCCAGCTCGGCTCCGAGCGTTACCTCCAACGCCATGAAGCTGGCGACGTCGTGCGCGTAGGTCAGCGCCGCGCGGCCGAGCGCCATTTTTAGCCAATGAGTCTTGGCGAGCGTCACGTCCAAGCCGGCGTTGGCGAATGGGCTCACGCGCACGAAGTCTGCTCCGAAGCCCGTTCCAAGTCGAAGTCGAGCCCCAGTTCCCTGCCAGGCTTCGAAGGTGATGAGCGCATTGACGGCTAGGCTTTGCAGCCGTGCTCCAACCGGGCTTCCCTCGACCTTTAGGGGGCGTCGAAAGAAACCGCCCAGCTCGAGCCCGAAGCGCGGCGAGGTCGGCAATGGCGCATTTAACACCGCGCCCGGCCCGTCCTGAAAGAGGCTGCCGCCGTTGAGCCAAACGGCTTCGTAACGCGGCCCGAAGCGCAGACCTCGCCGCCGCACCGCTCCGGGTGCCCGCTGCGTTTCGGAGGTGCGCTTGGTGGGTGCGGGGGGCCTTTCGGCCGCTGCCAGCTCGTCCTCGACTTGCTTCAAGGCTTCGCTGCGCGGCGCGCCAATCTCCGCGCCGGCCTGCAAGCCTTCGAGAGCGGTTTGCAAAATGTGCCCCAGCTCTTCGCGCACCAGCTCGGGGTTGTTGGCGTCGTCGGTCACGTCGCGCACCAGGACGCGGTCGCGCGCCGAGTGCTCCAAGTACAGCCGCGCTTTGCCCGTCTTGCCGAAGGCGACCCAGACGCGGGCAAAGTAGGCGGGCTCACCCTGCAGTGGTTGACGAAGCTCCCGTAGCTCGATGTGCTCCACCCGTCGCAACACGACCTGCAGGGGCAAGCGTTGCAGCAGCTCTCGCGCGACTGCTGCCAGCTTCTCCGCTGCGTCGGCCGGAGCCGCCACGGTTAACAGAATGCTGCTTTTGCGCTCCGTGCTTTGTGCCTGAGCTGGTTGGTGGAAGGCCGTCAGCATCAGCACTGCCAGGATTCCGCAAGCGAGTCGCCGGAGCACGCGGCCTGCGCTATTCCGCGGTTCAGCGCGGCATCTGGCGGGGCTTGGTGTCCAGCTCGGCCAGGCGAGCCTGGGCGCGCTTGGCCTGCGTGGACTTGGGCCAGGTGTCCAGCAACGCTGTCCATGCCGCGCGTTCTTCGGTGGCGCGGCCCAAACGACCCAGCGCGAGCGCGCGACCGACCATTGCCTCTTCACGTAGGGCGCCGCTGCCAGGGCTCGCCAGATAACTATTGAATTGGACCAGAGCACCGCGAGAATCACCCAATCTGTCCAGCAACAATCGCCCGAGCGCTACCCTCGAGACAAGCTCTTCACTCGAGCCCGCGAAGCGCTCTTGTAAGGTGCGGTACAGGCGCACGGCCTCTTTTACCTTGCCTTCGCGACGCGCCAGGTTCGCTCGGCTGAACGCCTCGGCGGCGCTCGAGACCTCGACCGGCGCCAACTTGGTGGGCAACTCCGCGCTGGGCGAAGCTGTCTCGACGGCCAGCGCGGCCACGCGCTCTTCGACCAGCGCTGGGGCTGGCGTGCTGACGTGCGGGACTGGGCGGGGCTTGACCACTGCCGGCGGCGCTACGCCGGTTTGCGGCAAGGGTGCCGCGCGCCGCATGACCACGAGCGTGGTCGCGGCTGCCACGCTGGCCAGGCTGGCTGCCAACAGCCCCAGCACGACTACGGCGCGTTTGCGGCGGGCGCGCTGCCCGGGCGAGCTTTGCAGGCGCTGAGCCACGTCGCGCTTCAGTCGCAGAAGCAGCAGCTTTTCGTCTCGCAGCGGCGCGGCGTCCAAGGCCGCTTGGGCGCTCAGCGCGCGCTCGACGCGGCACACGGGGCACTCGGCCAGGTGTTGCTCCAGCCGGGCGCGATCTGCCGCACTGATGACGCCGCGCTCGGCGCGCACCAGCAAATCTTCGGGGTGTAAGTCGAAGCGTGTCATGACTGTTCCTGACCCAGCTCTGCCAACGCCGGCTCGGCCTCGACGCGCTGACGCAGCGCCTCTTTGGCGAGCCGCAGGCGGCTGCGGACGGTATTGAATGGGGTCTGAGTGATCGTGGAAATCTCTTCGATTGAGTGACCACACACGACGCGAAGCAAGAGCGCTTCGGCCTGCGCGTCTGGTAGCTTCGAGAGCAATAAACGGAGCAACGCGCGCTGGCGTTCGCCGCGCAGTTCTTCGTGGGCCGAGCTAGGCGGCTGTCGCAACGGGTGCTCGCCCTGCCAGAAGCCTTCGAGCCAACCCAGCACCGAGCGTGTGCGGCGCCTGACCAACACCGATTTGCGGGCAGCGATGCGCACGGCAAAGTGCAGCAGCGTCGACTCTCCGCGGAAGTCGGGCAGGGCTTTGATGACCGCCAAAAGCACGTCTTGCGCGGCGTCTTCTAGATCCGGATCTTGACGACCGAGTAGCGCCGTGAGCGCGCGCAGCACACCCGGAGCCAACTCCGACACTACTTGATTGATGGCGTCCGACTCGCCCTGTTGCGCCCGCACTACCAACGGCGTGAGGCGCTCGTGACCGGCGCCACCCTTGACCAGCGGACGCGCGCCGGCAGTCGGCGACGCTTGCCGTTCGTGCTCGTTTTCCGGCTCGAGACCCATGCTCTGCTCTAGTGGTGGGGAGTCGCCAAATCGGATCAGCTGCGCGCCCCTGTGGGAGGCAATGTAAGAGCTACTATTTCCGTTGTCGCGAAAGAGCCACCCATCGGGCTGGGGCGGGGCACTCACTCCCTATGGTTTGGCTGCGGCTGTGCGGTTTTACGGCGCTTTCGTTGGTAAGCGCGGCCGTCATCGGTTGTGACGCGGAAATTCGAACCCAACGCTACGCCATGGTGGCAGGACAACCGCAATGCGCCTGCGGTCCTCAAGTTGCAGCGGCAGCTGGCCGTGACCGCGCTGGCCTGTGACATCACCCGGGTCGTCACACTCACGGTTTCGGGCAGCGGCGGCTCGTCGCGCGCCTTCTACGACCTCCCCGGTGTTCCGCAGACCCACGATTGGCACGGTTTTTCGCACGAGGTGGAGCTAGGCAACGACCGGGAGCTGCGGCTGGTCGAGAAGTGGCACATGGAGCAGCTGGCCCTGCTGGTCGACGACCTGAAGGCCATCGTTCAGCCCGGAGGCGAGACGCTGCTTTCCAACACGTTGCTACTCAGTAACAACGAGTACGGCGGCAACGGCGCCGTCGAATTCCTGCCGCCCGATCCCGGTAGTGGCAAACGCAACAACCTCACCCACTACGCCAAAATGATGCCGTACTTGATTTTCGGGCAAGCTGGCGGAGCGATCAAGACGGGTCGAAACTTGGTCTTGCCATTCAAAGACAACAGCGAATTTCAACGCTCACAGGGCGAGGGCCTGTCGCACACGCGACTCTTGGTCTCCATCCTCAACGCGCTTGGCTACGACGACACCACTTTTGGCAATCCCGAGCGCGCTGAGGGCAACGTGCCTGGGCTCGTTGGCTGAG
>JAYUYU010000733.1:0-4033 GCA_043752365.1 Myxococcales bacterium
GAAGTGACTTTTTGCAAGTCGCGCAAAGTGACTTCGAGGTCGAAGTGACTTTTTGCAAGTCGCGCAAAGTGACTTCGAGGTCGAAGTGACTTTTGGGCACTCCGAAGGGCAATCCCTCTCGGGTTGAACCTTGAGGCCACGTTAACCCCCCAAGAAGCTTCCCCCCTTCCCGCCCCAGCTTGCCTGTCAGCCCCTCGGCTCCAGACGAGAAATCGATTGCCCCGGGGGCCTCACAGCTCAGAAGTTATCAGGCCCGTACGCCGCGGCCGCGGCCGCGAATGCGGAAGACGAAGGCGAGCACTTCGGCGACTGCCGCGTAAAAATCACCGGGAATGGTTCGCCCGACCCGCACCTTTTCGGCCAAACCACGTGCCAGGGGCACGTTTTCGACCATCGGAATGCCAAATTCCTTCGCCAGCTGCTTGATGTGCTGAGCGACCTCGTCGTAGCCCTTGGCCACCACGATAGGCGCGCCTTCGGCCGGGTGATAGCGCAGCGCAACCGCGACGTGCGTCGGGTTGGTGACGATGACGCTGGCTTCTTTGACGGCCTTGCGGATACCCCGCTTATTCAGCTCGCGTGCGCGCTGTCGCTGCCGCTGCCGAATGTCCGGGCTGCCTTCCTGGTCCTTCGACTCGTCCTTCAGCTCTTGTCGCGACATCTTGATGGACTTTTCGTGCTTCCACCACGATCGGCCGTAGTCGATGATCGCCAGCACCCCGAGCGCGAACGTGCACCAAACAGCCACCTTGAACGTGACGGCGCCGATCAGAATGGCCGCCATCGTCAGCGTGCCGCGTGACGCCACCGCCAAGCGCGGAAACTCGCTCGCGAGCACCCAATATGCGACTGCGCTCACCACGCCCACGCGCAACAGGTCAAGTCCGATGTTGATCGCGGCCTCCTTGGGGCTGAACAGCTTTTGCAGCGTGCCGAGCGGCTCGAGGCGCTCGAATTTTGGCTCCAACGAATCGAAGCTCGGATGAAACCCAGCTTGCGCGAAGCCGGCCGCGACGCCGGCTGCGCAGGCGAACAAGCCTATCGGCATGCAGGCTATCAGCAGCACCTTCACGCTCTGCTCGACCACCATGGTCATGTCACCGCGCACCAGCAAGAGCGGATCGTAAAAGCACAGCAACGAAAACTCGCGCACGGCCCCGACTAAGTCCTCCCAGGTACCGTTCAATACCAGCAGCACCGCGACCGTCGCCGCCACAGCGCCCGCGTCCTTGGCGCGCGCAAACTGGCCCTCGTCCCGCGCCTTTTTGCGTTTATCTGGGGATGGGTCCTCTGTTTTTTCGCTGTCGTCTTCGTCAGACATCGTTCATGGCCCTTTTACCGCCAGCACCATCGCCTCGATGCGCTCACCGGCTCGGGACATCTCGGCCACGATGTCGTAACCGAAGTCGGGCAAAGTCAAAATCAACAGCAGCGCGCCGACGCCCGTGGTCACCGCGAAGCCAATCGAGAAAACCTGAATGGCTGGCGCCGCCCGCGACACGAAGGCCAGCGCCACCTGGGTCACCAGCAGCACCCCCAAGATGGGGATCGCGAGCTTGACGCCAGTCGTGATGGCGTCGTTGGTCAGGGTCATCACAATCTCGGTCAAATTTCCGATACCCTGAATCGAACCCGCCGGGACGACGCGAAAGCTGCCGATCACAGCGCCAATCACCACGCGGTGAAGCCCGACCAGAATGCCGAGTAAGACCGTCAAATCTCGCAAAATGGTGCTGATCACGTTTTGCTGTGCCTGCGACGTCGGATCGAAAATTTGGGCGACCCCCAAGCCCATCATGGGGGCAATCTCCTCACCCGCCACCTCGACCGCCGCCACGATCAGGCGCGGCACCATGCCAATCGCAACTCCGAGCACGAACTCGGTCACAGCGCAAAACACCAAGGCCTCGACCGGTCCCTCGCTGACCGGCACCTGTCCCAAGCTCCCGTGGGCCGCCAAGGTCAAGAGCAAGATCAGCCCCGCCTTCACGCGATTGGGCGCCTGCGTGAAGCCGATCGGCGCGATGATGATCATGCCCGAGATGCGCACGGCCTCTAGCACCAGCAGCGCGGCTTCGTTGCGAAGCAGGACGTCGAGCCCGGCCATGGCTCAGGCTCCCATCAGCGAGTGACGTCCGCGATGTTCTGAATCGCGCGCGTCGTGTATTCGACCATCTGGTTGATGCTCCAGGTGCCGAGGATGGCGAAGGTCAGGCCGACCGCCAAAAGCTTGCTGACGAAGCTGATGGAAGCCTCATTGACCTGCGTCGCCGCCTGCAAAATGCCGACGACCAAGCCCGCGATCAGCGCCGCGAACAAAGCTGGCCCCGAAATCAAGCAACAAACGAAGATCGCATGCCTGAACAGCTCGACCGCGCCGTCGGTAGTCATGTGAGACCTTCGGAGCGAGACCCCAAAAACCTCATGTGTAGCTCCGTAGAATCGAGCCAGCCACCAGGTTCCAGCCGTCCACGAGCACGAACAGCATCAGCTTCAACACCAGCGAAATGGTCGCCGGCGGAACCATCATCATGCCCATGCTCATCAGCAAGGACGCCACTGCCAAGTCCACGATCAAAAACGGCAATAGGATGATTACCCCCATTTGGAAGGCCGTCGTCAGCTCCGAGATCACGAACGCTGGCATCGCGAAGCGCAGCGGCACGTCGTCCGGGCCTTGGGGCAAGGCCGTGGCCGTGGCGTCGTAAAAGAGCTTCAAATCGGCCTCGCGCGTCTGGCGCAACATGAAGCGTTTGAGCGGCACGCTGCCGGCGTCGAAGGCTTGCATGTCGGTCATTTTGCCGGCCATGTACGGGTCGACGGCCGCGGTCTTGATTTGGTCAACCACCGGCGACATGGTGAAGAGCGTCAAAAACATCGAAAGGCCGATGATGACCTGACTGGGCGGGCTCGACGGAGTCCCCACGCCTTGACGCACGAACGACAGCACCACGATCGTGCGTACGAACGACGTCGTGGTCAAAATGATGGCCGGCAGCACCGCCATCAAGGTGAGGACGAGCAGTACCTTCAACGGCGGCGCAAGCGAGCTTTGCTCGAGCAGGCCCGGCACGTTGCCGACGGTTAGGCTCGGGGCGGTAGGATTCATGCTCGCGGTCCCGAAAGACGACGAATCAAGCCTTGCGCCTGGCCTTCGACGTCGAGCATGCGCACGTTCGAAGCGCTAGCCGTCACGGGCTTGCCGCCCACCGTGTCTTGCGTCTGGGCGGCTAGTATCGAAGCCGCGTCGGTCTCGATCGCAGCGGGCGCACGCTTGCTGCCGAAAGCGGTCCTCAGCAACTCCGAGAACCCGCCCGCCTTGGCCGGCTCGGGCGCTACGGTGCGCACTCCAATGGCGGCGCCGCGCAGCGCGGATTGCGAGCTTGGGCGGCGCGCGGGCTCGCTGGTAAGCTCACGCTCGTCTTCTTCGAGTTCGTCGATGAAAGCCAGTCGCTTCACCGAAGAATCGGTGACGCCCAGCAGCATCTGCCGACCCGCGACCGCGATCACCACCGCGTGAGCCTTGGGCCCAATCCGCGTCGAAGAGATGACGGTCAAGCGCTTGGGGGACGGAGCGCGCTTGGTCTCACCGCGACCGCGACGCTTGAAGTACAGGGTCGCCACGCCCAGCGAGCCCAGCACCAGCACCAGTCCTATTACGCGACCCAGCGACGGAATGGCGGAGCGTCCAGTAGCGACCGCCTTGGGAGCCTGGCGGGGGGCCAACCAGCTGGGCGGCTTGCCAGGGCTGGCGACGGCTGGGGCCGGCGCTGGCGGGGCCGCGACCTCGGCCGCTACGACCTGAGCGGCCGCGTCTTCCGCGGTGGGCGGACCCATGGGTGCGAGCGGCTCCGCCAACGTAGGCGCCGCGATCGAAACGCCGGCGATGACGAGCGCAGCGTGGAAAGCTTGGCGCAGGGGTGTCATTCCTTTGAACCCCGAGCGCCGCGTTCATCGCCCACCAAGACCTCGGTCAGGCGAATTCCGTAGCGCTCCCCCACCACGACTGCCTCGCCGCGGGCAATCAGCCGGT
>JAYUYU010000734.1:0-4022 GCA_043752365.1 Myxococcales bacterium
AGCAGTCCTGGTCCCTACCGGACTTGGCCTGCCGATACTCAACGGCAATTTCTGGAATCGGTTCCAGGTCGGATTCAACCCTATGCAGCAAGACGTCCAAGGCAAGGTCGACAGCCGCGCAATGCGCGAGGTGAATCGTTCAATCGTGCTCGACATCATCCGTCGCGGCGGCAAGGTGTCGCGGACGGATCTGGCCAAGCGCACGGCGCTGACCAAGCCCACAGTCTCCGCTATCGTGGACGATTTGATCGCGCGCGGCATCGTGCAAGAGGTCGGGTTCGGTAAAACGGTCGCGACCGGCGGTCGCCGTGCGCGACTGCTGGAGTTCAACGACGCCTCGGCGGCGTACCTGGGCATCCGCTTCGGCGTTCACACCACCACGCTCGCCATCGCGGACGCGCGGGGCGAGGTGCGGGCCGTCCGCGAGACGCCCACCATTTCGGGTGACCCCCACGCCGCCGTGCGCTCGGCGCTGGGGCTGTTGGACGGCACGCTGGAGGAAGCGGGGTTGCCGCGGTCACGGCTGGCGTCGGTCGGCGTCACGGTGCCAGGCATGGTCGACACGCGCAGCGGCAGCGTCGCCTTCGCGCCAAACCTAGGCTGGAACGACGTGCCCATCCGCAGCCTGCTGCAGCAGGCGTTGGAGCTGCCGGTGGTGGTGCACAACGTCACGAACGCCGGCGCAATCGCCGAAGGGCGCATTGGCGCGGCCAAGGGCGCTCGCTCGTACGTTTGGGTTTACGTCGGGCACGGCTTGGGCGCTGGCATCGTCATCGACGGCCAGCTGTTCTCCGGCACCAAGGGCTTCAGCGGCGAAATCGGGCATTGTCCGGTGGTCGACGACGGGCCGCTCTGCAGCTGCGGCCTGCGTGGCTGCCTCGAGACGCTGGCCTCCGGCAAGGCCATCGAGCGAATTGCGGCAGAAGCCGCGCGCGGCAGCGAGCCAACGCGCTTGTCCGCCCTGGCGGCTCCCTTCGACGCCGCCGCGGTGCTCGAGGCGGCGCGCGCCGGTGACGCGGTTTCGCAGCGCATCCTGCGCGGGGTCGGCGAACACCTGGGAGTCGGGCTCTCGTACTTGATCAACGTGCTCGACCCGGAGCTGGTGGTTCTAGGCGGCAAGGTGATGGAGGCGCAGGACTACATTCTCGAAGGCGCCCGCGCGTCGGTAGCTCGCCACACCTTGCGCGCGTCCAAAGTCGAGGTCGTAGCCAGCACGCTGGGCGATCGAGCGGGTTTGATGGGCTCGGTCCTTGCGGCCATGGACCAGGCGGTCAGGTCCTACCGCATCGTCGCCACTGCCGAACGTTTGGCCTGACTCAATGAGCGGCGCTCGCCGCCAACGGATCGGCCGCCTGGCTAGGCAGGGGGTCCGACAGGGACGGAACTGCCTCGGGCAGGGGTGGGTCGAGCAGGGGTGGGGGCGTTTCGGCGACCTGCACGGCCTGTTCGAGCGCTTCGATGGACAATCGTCCCTCGTGGGCGGTGAGGCGTTGGCCTGCTCGCAACAAGACCCCGGTGGGGGCGGGCGGGCCGCTGACCACCAGGCTGCCCTCGTGCAGGTCGACGCTAAGGGTGTCGTCGTAGCTAGACCAGTCGACGTCGAATTGCGTGCCGGTGACCTGAATGACGAACGGACCTGCGTCCACGTACCAGGCGGCCCCGGGTAGGTGCGCCACATTGAGGGCGGCGTGGCCGTTCTCGATGGCGAGGCGTGCGCCGTGGGCGTCGACGGCGGCGATGCGAGCTCGCGCGCCATCTTGAAGATCGACGCGCGAGCCGTCGGAGAACGACAAGCGGGCCCCGCTGGGGCCGCTGCTGCGTACGTAGCCGCTGTCGCTGAGCAAGCCGCCAGCAACGTCGTAGGTGAGGCGGACGCCGTTGCGTTGCTTCCAGGCGTACACGCCCCCGCCCGCCAGCGCACCCAGCGCCGCCGCGCCCAACAGCAAGCGACGAGTTTGGCGTGCCACGCCCGGCCGCCGCTGCCGCAACGCGGCCAGCAGCCGCTGCTTGCCTTGTTCGTGACGGTCACCGTCCACGTGGCCCGAGACGTTCTCTCTAACCACTGCTTCGACGTCGGCCAGGGTGGGGGAGTCGGACTCCCCGTAGCTCACGGAGTATCTCCCAAAGTCGTGGCGGTGGCGTACGCGCTGAAGGCGGCGTCGCGGCTGACAGCGGCTTGCACGCGAGCGTTGGCGCGAGCCAAGCGACGCTTGGCGCTCGACACCGAGGCACCCATGGCCGAGGCCAGCTCGGTAATTTGCAAACCTTCGAAGTGGCGCAGCGTGAAGGCTAGGCGCGCGTCGGCGTCGAGCTCGTCGAGGATGCGGTACAGCGACGACAGCGCCGTGCGGGTGGCGGGGTCGCTGCTCACCAAGTCCGACGTGTGCCACGGGCTTTGCAGACGCAACAGGCGCCGCATGCGATTGCGCTTCAGCTCGCCGCTCAGCACCCGCACGGTGACGGCCACCACGAACGGCTTGAGCTGTGCCGACTCGGGCAAGCTACCCAGCTGGCTGAGAGCACGTAGAAAGACCTCCTGCAATAGCGTCTCGACCTCGGCGGTTGGGCCGAGCGTGCGACGGAGCATACGCCGAACCAGGGGGGAGAACCGGTCCCACAGCACGCTGGTCGCCCGCGGGTCCCCCGAACTGGCGGCCCGGGCCAACGTGGCGTCGTCCGCTTGTGCCAGCGTGGGGCTGGGCAGGGCGACTAGACGTGCACGACTTTGCTGGGGGCTCGAAACCATGAAGCTCTCTACGGTTGTTTAGTGGCCCGTGAGTGCCGAAGCGGTTCAGCAATCGTGGTTCACTTCGATTTTTTATCGTTGCTTCGGAATTCGACAGAAAGGTGGCGAAAAAATTGACCCGTTTCGAAAGGCTGGGGAACTGCGGCCACTGACCGCGTGACGCCTCGGAAGAAGCGACAACCGTCAAGTCGCGGCCTGTCCGACAGTTTTTGTCGCTTTGTAAGACTCGCTTACGGATAGCAGCACGCGGTTTCAAGCGCGTGTCGGCCGTGCAAATCCGGGCGGTGACCTGACCAGGTACGGGTCGCGTTCCGTTGCTACGCGACTGCCAAGGCTCGCGCCGGGCTAAGCTCTGCGCGGACGCAATGACTACGCGCACCGAGCACGACACATTCGGGTCAATCGAGGTTCCGGCCGAACGTCTGTGGGGCGCCCAAACCGAGCGCAGCCGACAGCACTTTCGCATCTCGGACGAGAAGATGCCGAGCGAGGTTACGCGCGCGCTGGCTCTCGTAAAAAAGGCGGCCGCTCTCGTCAACGCCGAGCTCGGGCAGCTGCCGGCAGCCAAGGCCGGCGCGATCGTGCAGGCCGCTGACGAGGTGCTGCGCGGTGAACGGGACGCGGAGTTTCCGCTCTCGGTGTGGCAGACGGGTAGCGGCACGCAGACGAACATGAACGTCAATGAGGTGCTCGCCAACCGGGCCAGTGAACTCTTGGGCGGCGGTCGCGGCGACGCGCGCCTCGTGCATCCCAACGACGACGTCAATCGAGGGCAGTCGTCGAACGACGTTTTCCCGACCGCGATGGCGGTGGCGGCGACCGTTGCGCTGCAGACCCGTGTGTTGCCGGCGGTGTCAGCCCTTTCGGCCGTCATCACCGCGAAGGCGCAGGTGTTCGCCGACGTGGTGAAGATTGGGCGCACTCACTTGATGGACGCGACGCCGCTGCGTTTTGGGCAAGAGCTGAGCGGTTGGGCCGCGCAGCTGGAGCACGCTATCGCGCACCTGCAGAGCACGTTGCCCCACCTGGCCGAGCTGGCGCTCGGCGGCACCGCAGTCGGCACCGGCCTGAACGCG
Organism: Myxococcales bacterium; assembly: GCA_043752365.1. Lineage (GTDB taxonomy): Bacteria > Myxococcota_A > Polyangia > Polyangiales > Polyangiaceae > PMG-095. The sequence goes on from JAYUYU010000734.1 coordinate 3,823, forward strand.
CACCCGGAGCTGGGGGTGCGCGTTGCGGCCCGCTTGTCGCAGCTCACCGGGCATCAGTTCGTGAGCGCGCCCAACAAGTTCGAAGCGCTGGCCGCGCACGACGCGCTAGTCTTTGCGCATGGCGGCCTGAAGACCCTGGCGGTGTCGCTGACCAAAATCGCCAACGACGTGCGCTGGCTCGCTTCCGGCCCGCGCGCAGG
>JAYUYU010000735.1:0-9985 GCA_043752365.1 Myxococcales bacterium
AGGCCGAGTGGCGCCAGGTCGGCTTCGGGCGCCAGGGTTTGACCGTTGTCGGAAACGGGGGCGTGCCCAAAGCCCAGGATGCCTTCAATTGGTTCTACGCCGGCGTGCCGCGCGACGAATGGCAGCCCGACGTCGTCGTGATCAATCAAGGCACCAACGATCGCAGCGCTACCGGCGCCACGTTTGCGCCTTTGTATGGCTCATTTCTGGGCGTTATTCGCACCGCCTACCCGAACGCGAAACTGGTCGCGGTGCGCCCCCTGGTCGGCGACTTTGGTGCCGAAATTTCGGCGCAAGTCGCGGCCCGCAACACGGGCGGAGACGCCAAGGTCTACTACGTCGATACTGCAGGTTGGACCGCCCCCGCCGACTTCACCGACGGCCTTCACCCCAACGCGTCGGGTAGCGTGAAGATTGCCGATAAGCTTGTTGAGGCGTTGCAAGCGCTTCCATGAAGAGGACGTCAGGGGGCGGAGGGGTAGAGAGGGAATTTGCAGCGGGCGGCGACGTTGGGGGTGAGCCAGGCGGCGGCGAGGCGGCGGGAGAGGGTGCGCTCGAGGCGTTCTTCGGGCTGCTTTTCTGGCTGAGCCAAAAGCGTGGTTAGGCTCGCTTCGTACGCCGGGCGATTGTGGCGCGTGCAGGCGGCTTCGGGCTCGGCAAATGCGCTTTCCAGGTGCAGGCGCGTGCTGCTGGCATTCACACCCAGCCGCGTGCGGTAGTAACGGGCGCGCGCTTCGGCGTCGGCGCGCAACTGCGCTTCCTGCTCGGCCTTGCCCGAGTCGCCCGAGCCCAGCGCTTCCAAATACCGAAGTTCGATAAAGCCGTGGGCCAGCAAGCGGTAGCCGTGGTCCAAGAGGCCCAACACGCGGGCGTCGCTGGGATCGCGTTGATGCAGCGCCTCCAGCTCGACCAGCTGCGCTGACAAGGCGGCCTGAGCCAGGCTCGGGTCGACCGTGGTTGCCAACGTGCGCGCCTTCCACTGCGCTGACCTCACGTCGTTCTCGAGCACGGCTTGCTGGACGCAACCGCTCAGGGCAAGCGCCAGCAGCACCGCCATGCTGGCTACCCGAGGCAAGGCGTTCAGCGCGCCTCCGAGAGCTGACAAGCCAACGTGGCCCGCACGAAGGGGTCCTTGTCGGCCAAGCGCGGCGCCAAATGCTGCTTTTTGCCCATGGCCGCCAGCGTGACGGCTGCGCGCAAGCGCCGCGAGGCGCGCTCGTGCGAGAGCTCTTGCTCGACGCGCCCGACGGCGCGCGGAGAGCCCAGCCTGGCCAACGCATAGCTAGCCTCGAGGCCGCTGTCGCCCTTGTCTTCAGCGAGTTTCTCGAGGCTGGCGCGGGCTTTGGGAGCCTTGCCTGGTAGCTCGGTGAGGCGCCACAACACGAGTGGTGTGAGCTCCGGCGACGGGCTCTTGGCTGCTTTTTCCAGGGCGTCTTTGATGGACGGTTCATCGAGCGGTGCGGCCATCAGCGCGGTGCGTCGCTCGTCGTCGCTGCCTTCCGCGATGGCGCGAGCCAGCACGCCGAGCGCGGCCGCGCGCGACTCGCGCGAGCGCAGCAAGAGCGTCGCCGCCGAAACCGCGACCAAACCTGGGCGATTCAAAGCACGCGCCAGCTCACGCTCGCCGCCGCGCCGATAGCTGGGCGCCTGCGACCAGGCGTCCAGCACCGCCAGCTGGTCTTGCTCGTCCCCGGCAGCGAACAAGTCCAGCAGGCTCAACACGGCGGGCTCGGTGCCGATGCGGCCGGCTGCCTGCGCGGCGCGCGAGCGATTGCCGGGGCTGGGGTCGAGTCGCGCTGCCTCTACCAAGTCGGACAACTGAGCCGATAGCGGCGCTTTCAAGGCGGCCTCGAAGGCTGCGTGGCGCACGCGCTCGTCCGGATCGGTGAAGTAACGGCGGCGCAGCTCGGCATGCTTGGGCGACAAGGTTGCGCGCGCAGCCAGCGCACGAAACGCGGCGCTGTCGGCTTCTTGGTAACGCGTTACTAAATCGTTTGCCTGGCGCTTGCCGGCCTCGAAAAGCAGCAGGGTCGCGACCGCCGCGGCTTCGTCGCCGCGCGCCGCGCGTTCGTTCAGCGCGGTTTCGAGCGTGGGCAAGCAGGCACGGAATACGGCGATTTGTCGTGGCGCGTCGGAACCCTTGGCGCCCGCTATCTCGCGCTCGGCCACCGCGCGAGCCAGCGCCTGCAGTCTCGGTTTCGAGAGCGAACCGCCACGCTCGGCCCGCGCGATTTCTTGCTGAAGCTCGGGCAAGGTACCGGACAAGGCAACCTTCACTTCAGGCCGCGGCCCTGCACACCCTAAACACACCCCAGCGGCCAACGCCGCCACCACCAACAGACCAAGACGCATGCCGGGTAGCGTACACCGACCGCCGCGGGACAAGCCACCCGCGGTGGTCATCCGAGCCCAGCCGCAGCGAAAGGCGCGGCGGCGCGCTGGCTCTCACCGACAGGCCCGCGAGCCCCGCGGACCACGGGGGAGGTGATACAGAGGGGCATGGGACCGTCGATGCGGGTCGTCGCAGCGCTGCTGTTTGGTTCGGGGTTTTCGGCGCTCGTCTATCAGACCGCATGGCAGCGCATGTTCCGCCTGACTTTTGGCGCTTCGACGGCGGCTTCGGCGGCGGTGTTGGCCGTCTTCCTGGGTGGGCTGGGGCTGGGTGGGCTGCTCTTGGGCAAGCGCGTCGAGCGCTCGCCGCAACCGCTCGTGTACTACGGCAACCTCGAGCTCGGTATCAGCGCGTTGGCCGCCGCGAGCCCCCTGCTCGGTGACCTGACTCACCGCTTCTACTTGGCGCTCGGCGGCACGCAGGCGCTCGGTTCGCTGGGCGCTACGCTGCTGCGGCTGGCTTTGACGGTCGTGGTGATAGGACCTGCCGCCGTGCTCATGGGCGGCACGCTGCCCGCCGCCGCCCGCGCGGTCGTGGCCGAAGCCGACAAAACGCGTCGGGGGCTGGCGTTGTTGTATTCGCTCAACACGGTCGGTGCGGTGTTCGGCGCGCTGGTGGGGCCGCTGCTGCTGTTCGGGCTTTTGGGCAATCGACTCACCATTTGGGGCTGTGTCTGCATCAACGCGCTCGTCGGACTCGCTGCTCGTTCTCTCGGTCGCCAATTGCCGGCAGCGGCGGCGGCGGAGCCCGATGGCGCCGAGGCGCCGCCTGCACGCGGCGCGCAGCTCGAGGCTCGCTTGGCCTACGTGGCGGCGGGCGTCGTCGGCTTCGTGTTCTTGGGGCTCGAGTTGGTTTGGTATCGAGTTCTCACGCCTCTCTTGGGCGGATCGAGCGTGACTTTCGGGCTGATTTTGGCCTGCGCGTTGTCCGGCATCGGAATCGGCGGCTACTTGTTTTCCCTGCGGCCCGCCGCCAAGCCCGTCACTTTGCAGCTGCTGGCCCTGACGCTTTCGCTCGAAGCCGTGTGTGTGCTGCTGCCCTTTGCGTGGGGTGACAACCTGGCTTTGGTGGCCGCACACCTGCGGCCCATGCTCAACTTGGGCTTTGGCTACCTGATTGCTGGCTGGGTGTTCGTTGCAGGCGTGGTCGTGCTGCCGGCGTCCATCGTGAGCGGCTACCAGTTCCCAGCGCTGTTCGCCTTGCTCGGTCGCGGGCGCCAGCAGCTCGGGGTTCAGGTCGGGCGTGCCTACGCGTACAACACCGTTGGTACGCTCAGTGGCTCGCTGCTGGTGGGCTTGTGGCTTTTGCCAGCTTGGGGCGCAATCACGATTTGGCGCTCGCTAGCGTTGGCGCTGGCCTTGCTTGGTTGTGCCTGCGCGGGCTACGTGCTCATGCGCGGCGTGGCGTTACGGTCCACGCTGTTGACGTTCGGGCTCGGCGCGCTTGCGTTGTTGCTCAGCGGCGCGCCGGGTCCCGGTCCACTCTTCAGGCACTCGCCGATCGGCGCCGGACGCCTGTCACTCGCCGCCGATTCCCCGAATGACATTTTGTCGCGAGCGCGCCGTGTTGCCAACAGTACTTTGTGGAGTCGCGACGGCATCGACTCCACCGTGGCCATCGACGGGGAAAACGGGCTCGCTTTCATCGTCAACGGCAAGTCCGACGGCGCCGTGCTGCAAGATCGCGGAACCCAGGCATTTTTGGGGCTCTTGCCGGCGGCGCTGCACGGCCGCGTGAAGTCCGGCTTCGTCGTCGGCCTGGGTACCGGCATGACCTGCGGGCTGTTGGCCAAGCTGCCTGGTATCGAGCGCGTTGACGTGGCGGAGCTCGAACCGTCGGTCACCGAGGTCGCGCGCAGCGCCCGACTCGCCAACGAGAACGTGCTCGACAACCCCAAGGTGCAAATCATGCTCGGCGACGGTCGCGAACTGTTGCTGACCAGCCCGCGCCGCTATGACCTCGTGGTCAGCGAGCCGAGTAACCCTTACCGTGTGGGGGTTGCGTCGCTCTTCACGCGCGAGTTCTACGCGGCCGCGGCGTCCAGGCTCGCGCCAGGCGGCTTGTTTGCGCAATGGGTGCAAGGCTACGAGGTCGACGCTACGACCGTCTCGATCGCGGTGCACACCCTGCGGGCGGTGTTTCCCTACGTTTCGCTGTGGGCCCCTCAGCCCAATGATCTGATATTGCTGGGCTCGTTCGAGCCTCAAATCCTCGACATGGACCGTCTGGGACGCGACCTGCGCCAGCCCGCCTACTTGAAGTGGCTGCGCCGCGCTTGGGAAATGGAAGGACCCGAGGCCATCCTGGCGCACTCGCTCGCGCCGCCCCCCGTGCTGGACAAGCTCTTTGCCAGGTTGCCCGTCGAACCCAACACGGACGACGTGAATGTCCTCGAATTCGCCTTCGGCCGCAGCGCTGGCGATTCGCGCTATCTGTTTTTGCGCGACTTGTTCGGCACGTTGGCGAGCTCGGACTATCGACCTCGAGTGGAGGGACCCGTCGACTGGCAGCGCGTCGAGGAGCTACGCATGCGCTTGGGTTTCCCGAGCACCGAGGACGCCGCATCCACATGGCCCAAAGCACGAGCCGTGCTTCATGCTTGTGAGGGCAAGCTCAACCTTGCCAAGGCGGCTTGGCCGGCAGGGGTCGAGCCTGCCGACGTGGTCGAGCTCTGGACCCGCGCCAATATTGCGGCCAGCGACGGCACCGCGGACGCCGAGCGCTACGCGGACGCCTTGCAGGGGGAAGGCTTCGTCGCCGAAGCACTCCTCGTCAGGGCGCGCTTGGCGGAGACGCGCAACGATTCAGCGGCAGCGCTGGGGTCGCTGCTGGGCGCGCTCGACGAGCTGCGTAAGACCGCGGCTCCACTGTGCAGGGCCGGCGCACACGCCGTCCGGCGCACGGTCGGTCTGGCGCGGAAGTATCCCGAGCAGGCCGCGCTGCTGTTGCGCGCCCTGGCCAAAGCTCCCTTTGCCGTCTACGCCGACGACCGTGCCCGTCGCAGCGCGATGCTCGAAATCGGCAGGCTCCAGCCCAAGCTTTGCCTGGAAGCGCTGGGGAGCTTCCGGGCGCGACCTCGCTGGCAAGAGTCAGAGCTGAAGTTCCGGGCGCTTTGCCTCAAGGGCATCGGTGCGCCAGACGCGGCCGCCGCCGAAGCCGACTACTACCGCTACCTGGAAAACGAGCCTGCTTCGTTGGGTGGCTCGGACGAACCTTCCGTGCGCCCGCCCGAGCCAACCGCTGACTGAGCTAGCGGTCCACCGGTCCACGTTCGCGGCGCGCTAGTTCACGCTGCTGGTCGCTTCGGCCACGACGCCTTCGCGCGGCAAGGATCTGCCCACGGAGTCGCGGCGCTGGCAGGCGGCTGCGACGAAGCTGGAGAACAACGGGTGAGCCGCCATGGGCCGGCTCTTGAACTCCGGGTGGAACTGACAGCCCAAGAAATGCGGGTGGTTGGGCAGCTCCACGATTTCGACCAGGCGGTTATCGGGGCTGGTGCCACTCAGCACGAGGCCCTTCTCAATCAGCACATCGCGAAAATCGTTGTTCACCTCGAACCGGTGACGGTGCCGCTCGGAAATCTCGTCTTTTTTGTAAATGTCGAGCGCACGGCTGCCGGGCTTGAGCGTGCACGGATAGGCGCCCAGGCGCATGGTGCCGCCCTTGTCCTTCACGCCGCGCTGATCCGGCATCAGGTCGATCAGCGGCTCGGGGCAATCCTTCTGAAACTCGGTCGAGCTTGCCTGCTTGAGGCCACACACGTTGCGCGCGTATTCGATGACCGCCAGCTGCATGCCCAGGCAGATGCCGAAGAAAGGCACGTTGTTCTCACGGGCGTAGCGAATGGCGGCGATCTTCCCTTCGACGCCGCGGTCTCCGAAGCCACCGGGCACCAAAATGCCGTCCATGCCGGCCAACGTGGCCGTGCCGCTGCGCTCGATGTGCTCGGAGTCGATGTACTCGAGCTGCACGGCAAGATCCTTGGCTAGACCGCCGTGCACGAGCGCTTCGTGCAGCGACTTGTAGCTGTCCTTCAAGTGGACGTACTTGCCGACGACGCCAATGCGCACGCTGCCGTTGGCTGGCTTCTTGAAGGTCTCGACGATGCGCTTCCAGGCCGACAACTCGGGCTGGCGCGACCAAATGTTGAGCCGCTCGGCGACTTGACCATCCAAACCTTCGGCGTGCAGCACGAGCGGTAGCTCGTAGATGCAGCCGACGTCTACAGCCGAAATCACGCTGTCGACCGCGACGTTGGAGAACAGCGCGATCTTCTCTTTCAAGCCGCGCGGGATGGGTCGGTCGCAGCGACAGACCAGGATGTCAGGCTGAATACCGATTTCGCGCATCTCGCGGACGGAGTGCTGCGTTGGCTTGGTCTTCAGCTCGCCGGCGGTAGGAATGTGCGGCACCAGCGTGACGTGCACGCTGAGCGCGTTCTCGGACCCCGCTTCCAGCTTGAGCTGACGAATGGCCTCGAGGAACGGCAGCGACTCGATGTCGCCGACGGTGCCGCCAACCTCGATGATCGCCATGTCGGCGCCATCGGTGGCTTGGTGGATGCGCGCTTTGATCTCGTCGGTGATGTGGGGAATCACCTGCACGGTGGCGCCCAGGTATTCCCCGCGGCGCTCTTTGGTGATGACGGCCTCGTAGATGCGGCCGGTCGTCACGTTGGCTTGCCGGGTAAGGCGACACGCGGTGAAGCGCTCATAGTGACCGAGGTCGAGGTCGGTTTCGGCCCCGTCATCGGTGACGAACACTTCACCGTGCTGATACGGCGACATCGTTCCCGGATCCACGTTGATGTACGGGTCGAGCTTCATGTGGGTTACACGAAGGCCGCGCGCTTCCATCAATGCGCCGATCGATGCGGACGTCAGTCCCTTGCCGATCGAGGAGACGACACCGCCGGTAACCAACACGAACTTGGTACGCCGACTCACAGGAGGATCTCCATGTCGGACCTCGCCGTATCACGCCCCGCAGTCGCCTGCACCTCTTCCGCACATCTTCGCGCGGTGACTCGGCAATATGGCGCGCAAAATCCGCGCACTGCAGCGCTGCGGCGGCTCAGAACGTTCCGACGAAGCCGAGACCAGCGCCGTTCTTTCCGAAGTTCAACGGCACGGCGCGCACAACCGGCCCCTCGGCTTTTCGTGGCGCCGGTCGACCATTGGACGTTTTCAGAAACAATCCTTCGCCCAAGATGCCGAGGCCCCCGACCTGAACAACACCGTCGAAGACCGTGAGGATCGCGCCGATCACCAGCGTGACGGTGCTGCAATCCGGTGTGCTCGTCGGGCAGCCCGTCTTGCCGAGCGCTAGCCAGGGGCCAGCGATGGGGATGCGCAGATCTTTCGAGCCTCTGAAGTCTTCCTCGGCGTACAGGTACGACGCGCCCAGGGCCAAGCCGTAGGAGACGGCCATCGTGGCCACTCCGGCCACGATGTGCGTGGTTCTTGCGCCTGGTGGGGGCAGGTCGTCAGTGGCTGGTGCTGCGGGCGCCGAGGCCGGGCTCACGGCTGCGGGCTCCTCGGCGCGGGCCGCGGTCGCCGCTAGGGTCGAACAGAGCGTCAGGCCGAAAGTGAGGAAAACGCGGAATCGCACGAGGCGGCTCTACCTTTCTACCCTTCGGGATGCCAGCTTTTTGCCCGAGTCCGCCGGACAGGAATAACTGAGGCAGAGGTCTATCGTGGAACCTGCCCGCTCCGAGCGCCTGTTGGCGCGGCTACCCTCCCGGCGCTCGCCCCGGTTGGTGGCGCTTTTCGTACTTTCGACGATCGCCTGCTGGGGGGAACCGGGCGGGCGCGGTGCAGCCAGCCCAGCTCCACCCGGCTCCGCGCCCCTGCCGGCGCTCAGCGCTACGGAACCAGACCCGGTCCTGACGCCGTCGCCTCCTCCGATTCCGGCCCCTCCCGGACCGGTGGCCGAGCGCGCCCCGAACCCGCTCGCGAACGTCAGCCGGCCCAGCTCAGCGCCGAGCCATTTGGTGCCTCGCGTTTCCCCGAGGCTCGAGGCGCTTTCCAACTGGGTGAAGACGCACAAGGGTGACTTGGGTTTCGCGCTGCGCGACTTGGGCAGCGGTCGCGAGCTAGCGGGTGACGGGGCCACGCGCTCGCTGAACCCGGCCTCCAACGAGAAGCTGATCACCGCGGCTGTCGCGCTCTCGGAGCTGGGCCCGGAGTTCAAGTTCCACGTCGGCGTGCTCGGCAAGCTCGAGGCGGGCGTGGCGCCGAGGCTCGTAATTCGTAGCAATGGCGACCCCACGTTCAGCTACGAGGACTTGCGCGGCTTTGGTGAACGCTTGGTGGCCCTAGGGCTCAGCTTGGTCAGCGGCGACATTCTGGTCGACCAAAGCGCCTTCGACGACAAGTACACGCCGCCCGCCTTCGAGCAGCAGCCCGGCGAATGGGCTGCCTTCCGGGCGCCCGTTAGCGCGGTTTCGCTGGATCGTAACTCGACAACGCTTCACGTTTTCCCCACGCAACCCGGACAGCTCGCTCGCGTCGAGTTCGAGCCGCCCGGCTACGTCAGCGTGCAGGGCAACGTTCGTACCGAGAAGGGCAAGAAGCGAGACCACGTCGGCCTCACCCTCAAGCCGCACGGCCTGCTGCTTGGCGCGCAAGTGAGCGGCGGCGTGCCCGAAGGTCCGACGGTCGTGCACATCACGCGCCGCATCGAAAACCCGGAAATTTATGCGGGTTTGGTGCTGAAGCGGATCTTGACCACGCTCGGAGTCGTGGTTCAAGGTGAGGTGAAGCGCGGCGGTGAAGACGAGGCGGTCGAGCTCGTTGGGCGCGATTCCGCCAAGCTGAGTGAGCTCGTGCAGCAGCTCGGCAAAGCCAGCGACAATTTCTACGCCGAGACCGTGTTCAAGACTTTGGGCGCCGTGAAGCGGGGCAAGCCCGGCACGGCCGAGAACGCTGCGCTGGTCGAAATGGAGTGGCTAAAGAGCCGGCACCTGGCCGACGAGGGCTTGAAGATCACGAACGGCTCAGGGCTTTACGACGCCAACCGCGTCAGCGCGCGCACGCTCACGCGCCTACTGGAGGCCGTCTATCTCGATCCGGCAATCTCGCGCGCCTTCCAAGACCAGCTGGCGGTGGGCGGTCTGGACGGCACGCTGCGTGCTCGCTTCCACGCGTTGCGCAACCGCCGCTCCGTCCACGCCAAGACCGGCACCTTGAACAAGGTCACGGCCCTCAGCGGCTACGTCTTCGGACCTCAGCAGGAGACGGGCGTCGCCTTTTCGATCATGGTCACCGGCACCTCCGCCCACGCCGAGGTGCGGCAACGCATGGACGCGCTGGTGCTCGAAATTTCCGACGCGCTTTGGGCGCCAAAACCCATGGCCCTTGCGCGGCGCTGACCGACTCGAGATTTCACAGGGAGATCGTGAGATCGGGAGTCGTGCGAGTTTCTTCTTGCTCAAGCCGCAGACCGACTTACGTCGACTGTGCAGTCGACGTACGGCGGCGCCGAATTCGAACCCCCATTTCATGACTCGCACGGCTCCCGATCTCCCGATCTCCCTGTGAAAATTCAGGGAGACGCCGGCAACCGTGTGGCGCCGTTACTTCGCTTGCAGCT
>JAYUYU010000736.1:0-4012 GCA_043752365.1 Myxococcales bacterium
GGCATGCAGTGGCAGGTCAACGAGCCCGGCGCGAAGTTCGACATCTGGGTCGACGAGATCGCGTTCACGGGCTGCGGAGGCTGACCGCATGCGCCGCGCCCGGGTCCTGAGCTCCTTAGTGGTCGCGGCGTGCGCGCTCGGGTGCGCTCCGCGCGGGGCCGCCCCGGGAGCGGCCAGCAGCGCGGCTGAGCCCGCCGCAAGCTCGGCGGCGACTGCGCCCGGCGGCCGCAACCTGCTGAAGGCTAGCGGCTTCGACGACGGCATCAGCGTGCCGTGGACGACCTCGTTCACGGCACCCGCCGACGGCGCTGCCCAGGTGGAAAGCGGGGCGCTGTGCGTCACGGTCTCGAACAACGGTAAGGACCCCTGGGACGCGCAGTTTCGCCACCGCGAAATCGTCATTCAGCGCGGCCACACCTACGCGCTATCGTTCAGGGCTTGGGCCAGCGGGGCCACTCGCGCCCGACCCAAGGTCGGCATGAGCGGGCCCCCGTACGCCGAGTACTGGAGCGCGACCGTCGACATCGATGAAGCGCCCCAGCTCTACAAGGGCGCCTTCACGATGGGCCACGCCGATGACGCGACGGCTGAGTTCGCGTTTCACGTTGGCGGGGGGCTGGCTCGCGCCGGGCTGCCCTTCAAAATTTGCATCGACGACGTACGGCTTGATGACCCGGAGTTCGTGCCCGAAGCGCAGACGGGTGGCGCAGGCAAGGCGCCGAAACTGGCCGTAAACCAGCTCGGCTACCTGCCCGTTGCCGCAAAGGTTGCCACCCTCGTCACCAACGCGACCGCCCCGCTGGACTGGCAGCTGCTGGACGCCGCTGGCAAGGCCGTCGCGCAGGGCAAAACCAAGCCCTTCGGCCCTGACGCCGCCTCCGGCGAGTCCGTTCAGCTGATCGACTTCAGCAGCTTCAAGACACAAGGGCAGGGCTATCGGCTCAAGGTCGGCGCCGATGAGAGCTATCCGTTCGACATCGGCAGCCGCATCTATACGCAGCTCAAGCTCGACGCGCTTTCGTTTTTTTACCAAGCCCGCAGCGGCATCGCGATTCGCCCAGACTTGGTGCAAAACCCAGCGCTAGCGCGCCCCGCGGGCCCATCCGACAACCGCGTGAAGTGCGGCAAAGACGCCGGCTGCGACTACACGCTCGACGTCTCGGGCGGCTGGTACGACGCGGGCGATCACGGGAAATATGTGGTCAACGGCGGTATCTCGCTTTGGACGCTGCAAAACCTGGTCGAGCGCACGCTGACATTGGGTACCTCGTTCGCCGACTTTGGCGACGGCAAGCTGCGCGTGCCCGAGCAGGGCAACAACGTGCCCGACCTGCTGGACGAAGCGCGCTGGGAGCTCGAGTTTTTTCTCAGAATGCAGGTGCCTGCGGGCAAGCCCTTGGCCGGCATGGTGCACCACAAAATGCACGACGTGGAGTGGACCGAGCTCGGCGTGGCTCCGCACGAAGACAAACAGTTGCGCGTCCTGTTCAAGCCCAGCACCGCGGCGACGTTGAACCTAGCCGCCACCGCCGCTCAAGCCTCGCGGCTCTGGCGGCGCCTGGACGCTGCGTTCTCGATGAAGTGCCAGCAAGCGGCCGAGGTGGCCTGGGCGGCTGCCAAGGCCAACCCAAAGTTGTTCGCCAGCACAGAGATCAAAGGCGGCGGCGCCTACGGAGACGCCCAAGTCGACGACGATTTCTATTGGGCCGCGGCTGAGCTTTTCCTCACGACCGGCAAGCCCCAATACAAGCAATTCGTCGAGGCTTCTGCGCTTCACAAGCGCCTACGCATGGACGCCGGCGGCCACACCTCCAGCATGAACTGGGCCGAGACGGATGCGCTCGGCACCATCTCGCTCGCAGTCGGGCCGGGCAACGATCCGGCTCTTCAGGCACTGGCGCGCAAGCAGCTGAGCGGAGGCGCCGACGAGTACCTCAAAGTCATCGCCTCGCAGGGCTTTGGAACACCGCTCAAACCCAACGCCGCCGGCCAGTACATCTGGGGCTCCAACTCGTTCGTGATCAACAACCTGATCGTACTCGCGCTAGCCTACGACTTTACCAAGCAGCCAAAGTACCTGGACGGCGTGGCGACCGGCATGGACTACTTGCTGGGTCGAAACCCGCTGGGCCAGTCCTACGTTACCGGCTACGGCGAAAAGCCGCTCAAGAACCCGCACCATCGTTTTTGGGCGCACCAAGCCAACGCCAAGTACCCGTCAGCGCCGCCCGGCGTTTTGAGCGGCGGCCCCAACTCCAACATCGACGACCCGTACTCCAAAGCCGCTGGCCTCAAGGGCTGCGCGCCCCAGAAGTGCTTCCTAGACCACATCGAGGCGTACTCGGTGAATGAAATCACCATCAATTGGACCGCCCCCTTGGCTTGGGTGGCGGCTTGGCTGGATGAGCACGCTCGCGCCCAAGAGCCGACCGAAGAAAAGAAGAAGCAATGAAGTTCGGACATTTCGACGACAAAAACCGCGAATACGTCATCACCACGCCCAAGACCCCGTATCCGTGGATCAACTACCTCGGTAGCGACAATTTCTTCGGCTTGGTGTCGCATCAAGCGGGCGGCTACTGCTTCTTTCGCGACGCCAAGCTGCGTCGCCTCACGCGCTATCGCTACAACAACGTGCCCACCGACTCGGGTGGTCGCTACTTTTACATCACCGAGGGCAAGGACTACTGGAGCCCCAGCTACATGCCGGTCAAGCGTGAGCTCGAGTCTTTCGAGTGCCGCCACGGCCTTGGCTATTCCAAGATTACCGGCAAGCGCAACGGCCTCAAGTGCGAGCTGTTGTTCTTCGTGCCGCTCGGTCACACCGCCGAGGTGCATCAGGTCACGCTAACCAACGAAAGCAGCGCCAAAAAGAGCTTCAAGCTGTTCTCGTTCGCCGAGTGGTGCTTGTGGAATGCAGCCGACGACAGCGCCAACTTTCAGCGCAATTTCAGCACGGGTGAGGTCGAAGTTGACGGCAGCACGCTGTACCACAAGACGGAGTATCGCGAGCGTCGCGACCACTACGCGCTTTACCACGTGAACGCGCCCATCGCAGGCTTCGACACGGACCGCGAAAGCTTCTTTGGCTTGTACAACGGCTTCGGTGAGCCGGACGTGGTGGCAGCCGGCGAGTCGAAGAACAGCGTAGCCAGCGGCTGGTCACCAGTCGCGTCGCACTGCTTGGCGGTCGAGCTTGCTCCGGGCGAAACCAAGACGTTCGTATTCACGCTTGGCTACGTCGAGGTACCGAAAGACCAAAAGTGGGAAAAGCCGGGCATCATCAACAAGCAGCCAGCAAAAAGGCTAATCGACGCCTTCTCGACCACCGAGCAGGTGACTGCGGCCCTCGCCAAGCTACGTGAGCATTGGAACGGCATGCTGGGCTTGTACGAGCTATCGTCGAAGGACGAGAAGCTGAACCGGATGGTCAACATCTGGAATCCGTACCAATGCATGGTCACGTTCAACATGTCGCGCAGCGCCTCGTACTTCGAGTCGGGCATTGGGCGCGGCATGGGTTTCCGCGACTCCAACCAAGATTTGCTGGGTTTCGTGCACTTGGTGCCGGAGCGCGCTCGCGAGCGCATCATCGACATCGCCTCCACGCAATTCCCTGACGGCAGCGCGTACCACCAGTACCAGCCGCTCACCAAGCGCGGCAACAACGACGTCGGCAGCGGCTTCAACGACGACCCGCTGTGGCTGATTTTGGGCGTCGCGGGCTACATCAAAGAGACGGGCGACTGGGGCATCTTGGACGAGCAGGTGCCGTTCGATAACGACGAAAAAAACAAGGCGTCGCTGCTCGAGCACTGCAAGCGCTCGTTCGACCACGTGCTGAACAACCTGGGTCCACACGGCTTGCCGCTGATCGGTCGCGCCGACTGGAACGACTGCCTGAACCTGAACTGCTTTTCAGAAACGCCCGACGAGCCGTATCAAACGACCGGCAACCGCGTCGGTCGCACGGCAGAGAGCGTGTTCATCGCGGGCATGTTCGTGCACATTG
>JAYUYU010000737.1:0-4008 GCA_043752365.1 Myxococcales bacterium
GGCTTGGACCTGCGACTCGTGCTGTCACCAACCGTCAGGCTGGGGCTCGATCCGAGCTTGCTGGAGTGGCGTTCGCGCGTGCAGAGCGCCGTTTCGATCAACGCGCCGCACTACGGCACGCCGGTGGCAGGCTTTTTCGCGACCGTTTCTGGCACGCGCCTGCTCTACGCGCTCAGCCTCATCACCGTGATTTCGCTGTCGGTCGGCGAGCCGTCGTTGGCGATTTTTTCTCGGGTACTGGCCGGGCTGGGCGGCATCGACTCGATTTTCGGCGGTGACATGCGGCTATTCAGCCGCATCACCGACAACGTGCTGCGCTTTGTCGACAAAGACGCCAGGAGCGAAATCGGCGACTTTCTGAGCAAGGTACGCGTGGATCAGGGCGGCATCATTCAGCTCATGCCCGAGGCCGTCGACTTGTTCAACGCTGCCACCGAGGCCGATCCAGGCGTGCGCTTCGGTTGCGTGGCGTCGGCCGCGCCCCCGCCACGTTCCATGCGCTTCGCCAAGCGCATTCGTTCGCCTTACGCGGCGTTCACGGCCGCCATCTATTCGACGCTGTATCAATTCGCCAGCAAAGTGCCAGACGTTTACCCTTACGCGCGCCCCAACGAGCGCGAGCTTTCGCTGCTGCGCACCGGCATCGATCACGAAATCGGGGACTCGGCGAACGACGGCATCGTGCCCACGCTTTCCATGCTGCACGGCACCTTGATTTGGGCGGGTGAAGCCGACCATCTCGACGTGCTCGGCCATTTCGCCGACGATCACGCCGACGACTCCCCGAACGCCGACCCGAGTCCACACCGTGATTGGATCACGAGCGGCGCGCGCTTCTCGCGCAAGCGTTTCAACGCCCTGCTCGACGCCGTGGCGGCGTTTCAGCTGCAAAGCTAGGGGCGCGGCGTCGGCGCCGGCGCGGGAGCCGCGGGCCGCCCGTTCCCGGCCGTGGGAGCCGCCTGGGGTAACGCAGGCGACGGCGCCCCCACGATGCTGAGGCGTAGCAAGCGCGGCTGGTTTTGCCGCAGGTAGCTGACCTCGAGCGTGCTTGCCTGGCGGGCCGCCTGGAAGGCATCGAACGCTTGCCCTTCGCGCTCGATGGCCATGCCGTTCACGCGCGTCACGACGTCGCCGGGCCGCAGATCAACCCCAGCCCAAAGGTCGGCAGGCTGCAGGCCCACGATGCTCCAGCCTACGAATTTGCCGGCTGAAAGGCTCGGCTCGATCGTGACCTGGCTCAGGAACCGACCCAGCCCAGCGTCCACCACGCGCTCAACCTCGGCGCGCTTCAGCGCTGCGAGCGGAGCGCTCTTGGTGGCCTGACCGCCGACTGGCTTCGACGCGCCAGGGCCCGGAACCGTGCCCGGCTCTGGCGGTGGCATGGGATCGTTGACCGACGGATACGGTGAAGACGCACAGGCCAGAAACCATAGCGGAGCGGCAAAGCTGAGGACGCGCAGGTTCGCAAACACGGCTGGACTATGGGCCCGAGGGCCGAGGTACGGCAAGTTTTCGCGCCCCACCGGCCCGCTTACCTCACGCTGCGCGGGCTAAAAAACGCTGGATCGAGCGCGGATACCGCGTTCAGAACGCTGGCCGCCACGTCTGAGACGGCGCCGACGCCGTCGACGTGCACGACGCGGTCGGAGGGCACGAGTTTTTCGGCTTCGCCGTACACGGCGCACAACTGCGTCTGCAGCTCGCGGGTCTCGAACATTTCTTCCAGCCCGCCGCGCGAACGCCGGCGCTCTTCGGCGACTTCCACCGGTACGTTGATCACGACCGTCAAGTCGGGGCGCAGCGCTGCCGCGTTCAGCTCGCGGATCCAGGGCACGACTTTGTCGCCGTTCGGCGCCGTTACCGATTGGTAAGCAAGGCTCGACAAGTCGTAGCGGTCGCTGAGCACCACCGCGCCATCGCGCAGGGCCGGTACCACGGTCGAGTCGAGGTGGTCCATGCGATCAGCCGCGAACAACAGGGCCATGGTCGACCAGGCGAACGCGCGCGGCCCGCTGGCATCGGCGACGAACAGCCGGCGCTGCAGCACCTGACGAATCAAGGCGCCAATGGGCCCGGGGCTGGGCTCGCACGTCTCGACCACTTTGAGGCCGCGTTGGCGCAAGGCTCTGCCGAGCAGCTTGGTGTGGGTGGTGCTGCCCGAGCCGTCGATACCTTCAACCACCACGAAAATACCGGGAAAACGCCGTTCATCGGCTGCTTGTGCGTCGCTCATCGTGCCTCCACAGGCGCCGCCGCCGGCGCTCGGTCCTCCCCCAGTACCAGATTGTCGATCAGGCGGGTGGTGCCACAGAAAGCTGCCAGCGCGATCAGCGCTCTTTCCCCGACTTGGCTGCTGCGCTCGAGCGGAAAAAGCTCATCAGGATCGGCGATTTCGGCGTAGTCGGCGCGCAGATCGGCCTCGAGCAGCGCCGAGCGCACGGGATCGATGAGTGCGCTCGCCCGGCGCTCACCCGCTGCGAAGGTGGCGGCCGCCGCCCCCAGCGCGCGCGGAATCGTCAACGCCCGGGCGCGTTCGTCGGCCGACAGGTAGGCGTTGCGGGAGCTCAACGCTAGGCCATCGACGTCACGCACCGTCGGCTCGCCGACCACCAGCACGGGCAGCAACAGATCGCGCGCCAGCCGCTCCAGCAGCTTCAGCTGTTGGTAGTCTTTGCGTCCGAACACCGCCGTGCACTCGCCCACGACGGCGAACAGTTTGGTCACGACCGTGGCCACGCCTTCGAAGTGCCCGGGCCGGAAGGGGCCACACAGATGCTCGCTCAATTTGCTGACGCGGACGCGAGTGGTCTCACCCGCCGGGTATATTTCTTCCGGGGACGGCGCCAAGACGAAGTCGGCGCCCGCGCTCGCCAATAGCTCGACGTCAGCCTCGAGGTTCCGCGGGTAACGCGAGAAGTCTTCGTTCGGTCCAAACTGCGTCGGGTTGACGAAAATGCTGACGGCCACGCGCTCGGCGTGACGCCGCGCGACGCGCACCAAATGCAGATGCCCAGCGTGCAAAGCGCCCATGGTCGGCACGAACCCGAGCCTTTTGCCCGACGCGCGGACGGCGCCGCAGGCAACGCGAAATTCCGCGATCGACCGGTAAATGGCCGGGGAGTTCACGCGCGCGCCCTCACTCCTCGCTCGCGGGTCCGTAGCCGGACGGCAAGCTGGCGACCACGGGGCGGTTGCCGGTCGACTCCGCTTTCGGCCCGGCCCCGAACGAGTGAGCGTCGGTCGGAAACGCGCCGCTCTGGACCTCGGCCACGTAGGCGCGGGTGGCGTCGACGATGGCGTCGCCAACTTCGGCAAAGCGCTTGACGAAGCGCGGTCGTAAATCGGGGTACATGCCCAAAAAATCGTAGCAAACCAGCACTTGGCCGTCACAGCCGGGCCCGGCGCCAATCCCGACCGTTGGAATCGAGACCGCCGCGGTGATGCGCGCGCCAAGCTCGCTCGGAATACCTTCGAGCAACAAACCGAAGGCGCCGGCTTGCTCCAAAATCTTGGCGTCCTCGAGCAGGCGCTCGGCGGCCTCGGCGCTCCTGCCCTGCACCTTGAAGCCGCCCATGGCGTGCACGCTTTGCGGAGTGAGGCCAATGTGCGCCATCACCGGGATGCTGGAGGCCGTAATGCGCCGGACGTGCTCGGCGAAATCGCGCCCGCCTTCGAGCTTCACGGACTCGCAGCCGCCTTCCTTGAGCAGCTTGCCGGCGGACTCCACCGCGCGCTCCGGCGAGGCCTGGTAACTCATGAAGGGCAGGTCGCCCATCACGTGCGCACGCACGCTGGCCCGCGCTACGGCGCGGCCGTGGTAGCACACCTCGTCGAGCGTGACCGGCAGCGTATTGCTCAGACCCTGCACGACCATGCCCAGTGAATCGCCCACCAACAGCACGTCGGCGCCACCTGCCTCCAGCAGCTTGGCCATCGTCGCGTCGTAGGCCGTGACCATGGCAATCTTCGGCCCCTGCGCCTTCCTGGCGCGCAGCTCGGGCACGGTGA
>JAYUYU010000738.1:0-4003 GCA_043752365.1 Myxococcales bacterium
CCTCGGACTCGAAGCCGAAGCCCAAGCCGTGGAGCGGGCCGTCGAAGCCGCGCTGGCGGCCGGCGCACGAACGCGCGATCTTTCCTCGACCGCGGAAAACCCGCTCTCGACCAGCGCCATGGGTGACGCCGTGGTCGGCCACTTGGGCTGAGATATCGGCTCTGCCAGGTCTCGAGCGTCGAGGCGAGCGCGAAGTCGACGGGCTCGGACTGATAGTCTACGCCGTGCGTAGCCACGGGCCGCGCGACTCGCTCTACCTTGACAGTGGCTAGCCGTACCGCGTTCCGACACTGACGGCGTGCGCACGCATGGTTACCGCGTTCATCCACGCCAAGCCCCACGACGCCCTGCGCGTGGAGCTGTTCTGGCGTACGTCGCGCGAAGGCTGTCTTGACCTCGTCGGCCCGCTCGGCTGGCTGCACCACCTGAATGTCCGACTCTGGGCATTCGTCGACCAGCACTATCACCGGCCGGCCCACGGCCGGCCTAGCTGGGCAAAACACCTGCCGCCATCTACGAAGAGACGCCTCGGCGTATCGACGCCTTGGACGAAGCCATGGTTAGATAGGCGCTCACCACCCAAGCACGCCGCTGTGTGCGTCGCAACAGCACCTTGCTCAGGGTGGCACGACTGGGAAACGGATCCGCACTTCCTCGCCGGCAAGCTCGTCACCGTCGCGCGCTGCATGATCGATCCAAGTTAGCCGCGTTCGAGCCCGAGGTGCGGATGCACCTGTTGGATTCATTCAATCATAGAGCGCATGGACAGAAGCCTCGCTCCACACCCTGCCTGGGCGCGGCCCAACCGGCGCCTAAACCGGTGTCCGCCCAAAGCGCTGCTGACTAGTCGCTCGGCAGAAAACCCAAATGCGATGGCAAGACGCAGTCATCAGCGCACCCGGACCATTGCACTCCAATGCGTGGTGAATTCGGGCTGGACCTTGGTCGGAGGAGGCGCTGAAATCGAAAATGAGGTCGCGACCGGCAGTCGCGTGCTCAAGGCGAGCTTCCCTCTGCAAGATGTGGCGATGAACACATGGGTCGCTCGCTCGAACGGCACCGAATCTCATCGCGTTCGTGCCCACGTGATCGGCATCAAGCTTTTCGGATTGACCGAAACGCAGGTACGCAGCTTGCGCGACATCCGCGATTCGACCACGGCGTCAGCGGTTGGAACGCAGAGCATCACCCAGCAAGTTCAGTCCGGCTACACGATGGTGGGTGGCGGCGCGGTCGTGCTCGTTCCCACTAGCCCGGGATACCTGATCGAATCACGCCCAAGTGCCACCGACACGTGGAAGGCCACGATCAACTCGACCGGGTCCGGCGCTGGGGTCAAAGTGTACGCCATTAGCCTCGCCACCTGTCCCAGCAGCTGGAGCGCTGGGTGTTTGAGCCAATTCGTACAAGAGAGCACTGGCGGGAGCGCGTCGGGCTACGGCAGCTCGGCCTTCAGCCCCGCGCACTCGCCTTGGATTCAGACCAGCATAGGTGCAAAGGCCAACAAGTCGAGCGGGACCGGCCAGCGCTACTTGGCCGACTTGATCCCCCTGAATGGCGCAAACCAGGGCGTGACCGTGCGCTCATTCAATGTCGGCACCGCTTCAGGTACGACCGTCGCCACAAGCGTCAACCTGCGTCTGTTCGCCTATCCCTGGAACTCGAACACGGTGCAGTTCAACAGTGGCGGGGCGCTCTATCGCGGGTCGAACGGCCAGCTTCAACGCTACGTTTGGCCCCAGACCACCCAACACCACTGGGCGTTTCAGGAGACAAGCACGGGCAGCAACCGCTGGTACCTCCGCAACGGCAATCCTGGCTACGGTGGCGACTGCGCCTACCAGACCAGCGGCGCCACCACCGTATCGATTGGCAGCACATGCAGTGGCACCGGCTACGAGTGGGAGGTCTTCACCGGCGCCTTTAACGGCTCGGTCATTCTCAAGAATAGGCTTACCGCCAAATGCCTAGACACGAACGGCCAGGGCAGCTCGTCGCCCACCGACGTGGTCACCGCCACATGCTCGACATCTAATGGCAACCAATACATGTGGCTCGACTGGTACAGTTGGCCTTGATCGGATGAGCGACGTTTCGAACGCGGCTTGCGCCAACCTGGGGAGCAAATAATGAGCTCGGACGCGCAAGCCGCGCTCGTCGCGTCCGTTGCGCAGTGTCCTTGTTGCCAGGCGCAGCTGATAGCTCGCGGCGGAGCTCTTGAATGCCTCGGCTGTCAGACGCGCTTCGACAGCCTCGGTTCGATCCCGCTGCTGGTATCCGATCGTGCGAGCCTGATGCGCCAGTGGCAGCAGGAGCTGGCCGCATTCGACATCATGATGAAGCGCACGCAGCTCGAGCTCGAGGCAGAGCTAGGGCGTTTCGATTTGCTTGCCAGTACGCGACAGCGTCTTGAGCACATCCTGCGCGCCAACATCGCCAATCGATCGGCCGTTAAAGCACTCTTCGGGGAGGTCGGACTTGCTCCCGACCCCATCGCCGTCGAGCGCGCCGAACGCAGCGAGCAGCGGGGCGGGGAGGGAACACGCGTCGTACAATACTTCGAGCAAGTTATGCGCGATTGGGGCTGGCGCGGTGATCCACAGAATACGGCCAGCCTCGAGCGCCTGACACGCGTTGCCGGCGCTCAGAAGCTGGGGCGGACGCTGGTCTTGGGTGCCGGCGCCGGCCGGCTCGCTTACGATCTGCATCGCGCGCTCTCACCGGAGCTAACCCTGGCACTCGATCTCGACCCCTTCGTGCTGCTGGTGGCGCAGGCGGTCCTGCTCGGTAGCGGCGCCGCGCTAGTCGAAACGCCGATCGATCCGGCTTCTCCGAGTCACGCAGCTCTCCCCCGTGAGCTTCGGCGGGAGGGCGATCCGCCGCAACAATTCGCGTTGCTCCTTGCCGACGCCTTCGAGCCACCGTTCGCGGAAGCGAGCTTCGACACCATCGTCACGCCATGGTTCATCGACGTCGCAGCCGAGGACTTTAGAGACGTGATCGGCTTGATTTCACACCTGCTCCGCCCCGGAGGACGCTGGCTCAACGACGGCGCGCTGCTCTACAAGACTTCCAGCTTCGATCTGCGTTTCTCCCAGCAAGAAGTCTTGGAGCTTTTGGAGCTAGCGGGGTTCGCCGTCAGCGCGCACACGACGGAGGAGGTCACCTACCTACACTCCCCGGATTCTGCGCACGCCCGAACCGAGAGGGTGCTCAGCTTCAGCGCCACCAAGCTGGCTAGTCCCGTAGCGCGCGAAGTCGCTTCGGTCCCTGCGTGGGTCATCCTACGCCATTTGAAGGTGCCGCCCTTCGTCCGCTCGATCGCGAGCGCTGCACCACTCGTCACACAGGTGCTGAGCTTGGTCGATGGAACCCGTTCAATCAACGAGATGGCGGACGCCATTCAGCAGCAGCTCGATCCGCCGCCGGGTATGACCATCGTCGACATCGTAAGTGCGCTGCTGCTGAAGGCGCATCAAGACGACCAACAACGCTAAGGTCGATTGAGTTCCAAGACGCGATCGCTGCGTTGCAGGCCATAGGCTGACCGCGCGAGCAATCGTTTCTCGGCGGCTGGCCCGGCGCAGGCCGGTGCACCAACGCGCGATCTTTCCTCGATCGAGGAGAAAATCCCTCGACCAGCGCTGGGGGTGACGCCGTGGTCGGCCACTTGGGCTGGAAAGACGGCCTTGCCAGGTTTTGAGCTGCAAAGCTGGTATGATCCGAGGGCACGACACCACTAACCATGTGACCCGTGCGCTTGCGCGGAGTGGCTGGGAGGATTGGCGCCAATGCCGCAGTTTCGCTTGAATCGCAGGGCAGTGCTGAGGGGCGCGGGGAGCGTCGCCATCGCGCTGCCGTGGCTCGAAATCATGTCGCCCGAGCGGCCGGCGCGCGCCGCTGCTGCGCCGGCAAAGCGCTTCGTGGGGGTGTACACGCCCGGCGGCACCGTGCTCGAAAAGTGGCGTCCCACTGGCACCGAGACCGCGTTCACGCTCAGCCC
>JAYUYU010000739.1:0-3991 GCA_043752365.1 Myxococcales bacterium
CCACGCGGCCTTCAGCGCCGCTTGCGTGAGCGGCGAGCAGCAATCCGAGGCAAGCGCTAGCCACGCCGCACGGGTGTTGCCTCACGGGGCCATCGCGAGCCGTTGCATGGTGGGCAGGTGCTTGCCTTGTGGGTACCGAGCTACATACTGCCGCGCCAGCGTGCTGGCTCGAGTCGTCGAACCGGCCGCGGCCCGCGCTTCGGCTTCGCGCGCCAAGGCGTCCTCCGCCAAACTGCCGCTCGGTCGCAAGCGGCGGGCCAGCGCGAACGCATCCGCAGCCTCACCGGGTCGCGAAAGTTGGCTCAAAAGCACGCGCCCCAGCGTGAACGCTGACAACGGCGCCCGCGAGTCGCCCGCATGCTCCACGGTCACGCGCCGTAGGTAGCCGACGGCCTGCTCGGGATGGTTCGAAAGCCTGGCGGCGTCCGCCGCGAGCAGCAGATCTTCCGCGCTGGAGCCCACCGCAGTGGGGCTCTGCGACATGACCTGGTAGGCGGCCTTGAATTCGCCGCGGCGCGCCAGCTCCAAGAAACGCGCGTGGGGGCTGACGCCGCCCGCTGCCTGCGGCTCTTCTTTGGTGGCCGGCGCCACGCTCGGGAAATAGCGTGACTCGCCGGCTTCCAGGAAGCTGCGGGCTTCGCCCTCTTGCACCTCTACCTTGCCTTCGACCACCGACACGAGCGTTCGTTCACCGCTGCGCTCGACTCGGAAGCGCGTGCCCACGACCCGCACCCGCACTGGCCCGGCCAACACGACGAACTCTCGGTCCGCGCGCTTCGTGACGTCGAAGTCAGCAGCCCCCGCCGCCAGCAGCGACTCGATGTGTTGGGGCGTGGCGACCTTCACCACCAGCTCGCCGTCGTCGCTGACACGAGCGACCGAGCCATCAGCGAAGGTGGTTTTGGGGCTCTTGACCACGGGGGCGGCCACGACTGGCAACGCCGCCTGCGGCAACGCCGCGGGTTTCCGGCCTCCAACGAGCAGGAACAACGCCGCGGCCGCCAGCATGGCCCCACCAAAGCTCAGCTTGGCCGCAATGCGCCGCCGAGCACGCCGAGCGTGAACACGGGCCAAGCTATGCTCGCTGCGTTCCCTGCTCCATTCGGGCAGAACACGACGCGCGGCGACGTTTGCACGGCTGTCGGACGAAATTTCAGTCATGGCGTCACCTGGTGGAGAAGGAGCGTTTCGGCCCGGAGTAGGCGCCGCTGCACGGTCGACTTGGAGCAGCCACAAAGCGCCACCATGTCGTCGAGCGCTTCACCTTCCACGTGGCGCAGCAGCCAGGCCACGCGCTCCGGCGCTGGCAGGCGATCCAAACGAACATAGAGCCGCAGCACCTCGGCACGATCTTCTGGGCTCGCGCTGGCATCGAACGGCAGGTCGCGCTCGGCCACGGTGTCCAGGCTCAACAGCAAAAGTAAGCGCCTACGGCGCAGCCGGCGCGTCGCGCGGCGCACGCAAATGCGCGCCAACCAGCCGCCCAACGCGCCAGCCTCACGCAGCGAGCCCAGGCCACGATGAGCCTCCAGAAAGACGTCCTGGACCAAGTCGTCGACCTCGCTGTCGTTGCCCAGCAGGCGCAGCGCGACGCGCGCCACGTACGGCGAAAAGCGCCGGAACACCTCGTCGAAGTTACGCGGGTCCACCGGCGGCAACGCTTGGGCGGCGCCGCCTGGCTCGTCGCCACCCGCGCCCACGAGCCGGAGCGCGGGGCGAAGCGGGGCGGAGGCGCGTGGAGCGGACATGGGCGGGCTTGCAAGCTCTGTGGCGAGGGCGTCGAAAATGTGGTCATCGCTTCTACCGAAGCGCCCGAGGCTCAAGGAAGATCGCTACAGGCGATGCTGCGACCTGTGAAGGCCGAGTCGGTGACCAACGCCGTGAATCCCAATGCTTTCGCCGCGTTACACAGCGCCGGGGCAGACCCGGCGTCGCCCAGCTCGACGTGCAGCACCGGCTTTTTCGCGCGCTCGAACGGGCCGTACTCGGCGCAGGCCGTGCCGTTCACGCAAGCGATGGCTAGCCCGAAATCGAATGTCGGCCACAGCACTTCGGTCAACTCGCTGGGCCCAGTGAGGCCCGCTGACATGCCCGCGGCGTGCAGACGCTCTGCGAGCCAGCGCGCGTAGTCCAGCGCGTCGCTCAGACGTAAGTCAAAGCCCGTGTCGGCCCAATGTACCGCCAACGAGGACGGCGGCACCCCCGCGCAACCGAGCGCGGCGAGCGCTGTCACGCGCCGCGCCATCAACTCACGCACGCTCGCGTCTCGCACGTCCAGCCAGCGTTCGCGCGGGAAGTTGGCTAGCTCGTTACCGACCGCACTGGCCGGAAACTCGTCCGCGTCGCCCCTGAAAGATTCCAGGCTGCCGGCGCTCAAGTAGCAAAGGTAGTGGCGTCCTTCGGCGCGCAGGACCGATAGCTCTTCCGGGTCCTGAAGTTCGGCGTCGAGGTAAAAGAGCTCGGCGTTTTGCTGGAGGTCGACGGGGCCGTCGAGCTGTGCCAGCCAGCGCACGTTGGACGCGGGAACATAGGGATTTTCGGCTACGGATGGCGCGCCGCCAGCCGCTACGCCAGGCGCGCCCGCACGCGCGTCGTGAAGTACGACCAGCGTACCCTCGGTACCGGGGCAACCGGCGAGCAGCAGCGCGCCAAGCGTGAGAATGGAGGGCGAGATATGGCTCACTCGGAACCTCGATGCGAGACCGTACCACGAATGATCTCGGAAAAATGTTCAGCTCCTGACCAGGTTCTTGGCCAGGCCGCCACTGGGGTCGCATGAGGCACGCTCCCGCTCTCGTTCCTGCTCGGCGCCACACGCTGGCGCTGTTCCCGCTCTTGCCGCTGCTCGCGCTCGGCTGCGAAGGGAACATTCTCGGGTCGAACGCCAGCACACCGAATGATCCGGGGCTGGTCGACGTAGGTTCGAGCGGTGGCTCCAACGCCGGGCCCCTGAACACCGGCCCCACCGACGACGAGCTGCGCGCCAAGAACCCCGAGCTGTTCGAGGTGGCGCTGAAATATTTTCCCGGACAGGCAGCCGCGGCCGGAAAAAAGCGCATATTTCGCCTGACCCGCCAACAGCTGGACTCGACCACCCAAAGCCTGTTGCCAAAGCACTACGGCGTCACCGCGCTGGAAAGCCTGCCGCGCGACCCCCTGCAAACGAACTACGAATACGCCGAAAACCTCGGCATCAGCGCCGCCAATTTTACCCCGCTGACCCAATGGATTCAGCAGTTAGCCGTCAAGGTCCAAGCCGATCCGCAAAGCGTCGTTGACTGCAGCGCTAGCGCCGACAGCGTCGCTTGCCTGGACGGCGCGGCCCGAGCCTTCGTCAAGCGTGCGTTCCGCGGCGTCGTCGACGACGCTAGCCTCACGCGCTTCGGCAAGTTTTTCACGGACAGCGTGAGCGCCGTCGGCATCGCGCAAGCCACGGCTGACCTCGTCGACGTAGCGTTGAGCTCGCCCGGCTACATCTACCGCGAAGAGGTGCAGACCAGCGACGGTTGGCTGCTGCCCGCGCAGCTGCTGCAAAACCTGAGCTACACCTTGGCCGATGCGCCACCCGAAGCCGTCGGCTTGCCGGCGCCGGCGCCAGCCAAAGCCGCGCTGAAGCAAAGCGAGCTCACGCAGGCCGTCGAGCAGGTGCTTCAGACCCCCGCTGCGCGCGCCAAACTGCGGCGTTTCTTCAGCGCTTGGTTGGAGGTCAAAGAGCCGCAAGAATTCGACCTTTCGCCTAGCGTTTACCCAGAGTTCACGCCCGCGGTAGCGGCAGCGGTGGTCGACGACACGCGGCGCTTCCTCGCCCAACAGCTCGGCGGGGCTTTGCCCACGCTGCGCGACGTGACTGAAACGAACGACGCGCTGGTGTCCGCGCCGTCCGCGTTTTTGTACGGCTTGGCCGCCGCGCCCAGCGACGGCAAGGTAGTGCTCGACCCGGCGCAGCGGCTCGGCATCTTCAGCCAGCCTGCCGTCATCGCCTCACATTCGG
>JAYUYU010000740.1:0-3990 GCA_043752365.1 Myxococcales bacterium
TTCTTGATCGGCCCTTTCGCGGCCGTCACGCTAGTCGGGCTACTGGCACTCGGGCGGCCACTGCAAAACTTGGCGCTCGGCGAGGACTTGGCTCGAACCCAAGGCGTCAACGTGACGCGGTTGCGCTTTTTGGTGCTGCTGGTGGCGTCTCTGGGCGTCGCCGCCTGCGTGGCCTGGTGCGGCCCGATCGCCTTCGTCGGCTTGATCGTGCCCCACCTGGTGCGGCTGCTCGTCGGCCCCAGCCTGCGCGCGCTGCTCCCCCTCTCCTTCATTGGCGGCGGGGCGTTTCTGATCATGTGCGACGCCATCGCACGTGTGCTCCTGCCCGGGCGAGAGTTGCCGGTCGGGGTCGTGACCGCCGCGCTAGGCGCCCCGGCACTGGTTTTCTTGGTATCGCGCTCGCGCCGGGAGTAAACCTTCCCTCGCAGCCGCTATGCGCTTCGCTCTCATCTCCGACGTGCACCTGGGGCCCCCCGCCAGCCACCAGGGTAAACTGCGCAAGCTCACCCACCTGTCGGAAGAGCTGGTCCAAGCCTTCGTTCGCCGCATGCGCGACGACGTCAATCCAGACCTGGTCATCAACTTGGGCGACGTCATCGAGGATGAATCGGCCGAGAAGGACCGCGAACGCTACGCCCACTTCGTCGCCATGTTGCGCGAGGTTGGCAAGCCCGTGCTGCACGTAGCCGGCAACCACGACACCATCAATCTAGCTCCCCAAGAGCTGTGCCAAATGTGGGGCAACTCGGCGGAGCCCACGTATTCGCAGGACCACGGCGGCGTGCACTTTGCCGTGCTGCACACTATCGAGCATCGCGGCGAACGCATCGAGTTGCCGGCCGAACAAATTCACTGGCTCGAGCGCGATCTGGCCACTACCACACTGCCTAGCATCATCCTGATGCATCACCCTGCCAGCGAAATGCGGCTCGAAGGCAACCGTTGGTTCGAAAAGCGCCCGAATCTGTGCCGCGTCGCCGAGCGCCGGGCACTGCGTGAGGTGATTCGCAACAGCGGCAAAGTGCTGGCTGTCTTCAACGGACACGTACACTGGAATCACTTCGACGTGATCGCGGGCATTCCGTACGTCACATTACAAAGCTTGATCGAAAACCTAGACGACGACGCCCCGGGGCGGGCAGCCGCGGCCCACGCGGTCTGCGATTTGGACGAGCGTCGCCTAGTCGTCAACGTCTACGGAGCCGAGCAGCTCCGGTACCAGCTCGAGCGTTGACGGGGTGCCGGGCGGGTCTCGAGGCACTCGCAGCCGGGCGGGGCAGCCGGGCGGACCGCAAGAATTTGTGATCGCCCTTCGCGCGACTGGACACCAACCCGCAGCGCGGACCGATCGTCCGCACAGCCAAGTGACCGCTAGGTTGCGGCTTATCAAGCGTCAATGGCGACATGCACCGTTTGCAACTGGGCCGTTAGCGCTGGAAGTCTCCGCGGGTAGCCGGATGTGCATCACATGATCCTTGATCGCAATCCGGCGTCTGATGTGGTGTTGTCCCGGCCACATTTACAAGGGAACACTCTGATGGAATCCTCGATCTCCACGGGCCCCGCTGCGAACGCGGCAGGGCATGACGACGCCAACAAGAAGCGCCTGTTCGTGATCTGCGTGTGCGCGCTGGTCACGACCAGCATGAGCATCGTTCTGCGCTCGAGCCTCGGCCCGGACCTGCAAGCTAGCTATTTCGACGCCATCGACAAGACTCGCGGCGGCGAGATGTACAGCGGCGTGCTCAGCGCCGTGTTCTTGACCTTCGCCATTACCTTGGCGTTCGGCGGCGCGCTGATCGACACCGTCGGCATGCGCACCATGCTCGTCTTGTGCGCTGCTAGCTTCTTGGCCGGCACGGCGTTGGTCATCATGGCCGACCAGCTCAGCTCGGGCATGGGAGTTTACTGGGCCGTCTACGCAGGCATGTTGCTTCACGGCGTAGGTTGGGGTTTCTCCGAAGCGGTCATCAACCCGCTAACCACAACGCTTTACCCGAACGAGAAGACGCACAAGCTGAACGTGCTGCACGCCTGGTGGCCCGGCGGCATCATCATTGGCGGCGTGCTGGGCAAGCTCCTCAGCAACGCCCAGATGAGCTGGCGCCTTCAGCTCGCGCTGCTGGTGTTACCGTCCGTCTTGCTGCTGGTGCTGCTGGTCGGCTCCAAGTTTCCGAAGACCGAGCGCGCCGCGGCCGGCTTGTCGACGAAGAGCATGCTGACCGCCATTCTGCGGCCTGGCTTCGCGGTCTGGTTCTTGGCCATGTTCCTGACGTCCGCCGCTGAGCTCGTTCCGAGCCAATGGGTCGACTTCACGCTCACCCGCACCATCGGCATCAGCGGCATTTGGCTGGTGATCTACGTGGCAGGCCTGATGTTCGTGATGCGGCACTTCGCCGGCGCCATGGTGCACAAGCTGTCGTCGATCGGCTTGCTCTGGGTTTCGTCGCTCCTGGCGGCCATCGGTCTGGTGCTGCTCAGCATCGCGGACTCCCCGGTGATGGGCTTCGCGGCCGCCACCATCTGGGGTACCGGCGTCTGCTACATGTGGCCCACCATGCTGGCAGCCGCGTCGGAGCGCTACCCGCGCGGCGGAGCGTTCGCGATGGGCATGATCGGTACCGCTGGTTCGTTGTCGATCCTAGGCTTCTTGCCGCTGATTGGCGCCCGCTACGACGCCACCGCAGCCGCAGCCGTAGGCGGGGTCGAGAAGCTCAAGGCGCTGCCCAAGGACAGCCCGGTCGTGCAGGACGCGCTCAGGCTGGCAGGCGAAGAGTCTTTCCGGCTCGTCGCCATCTTGCCGGCCGTGCTGCTGCTCGTATTCGGCCTCATCTGGCTCAACGATAGACGCCAGGGCGGTTTCAAGCCCGAGGAGCTGTAGGCCCGCGACGGCCGCGCTGCTGGCGGCCCGAAACGCCCGGTCTCCGTAAGGACACCGGGCGTTTCTGTATTTCATGGCGTCTGAGCGCCGCCGCCTGAAGGCCGCGCACCGCCGCCGCCGGGAAGGGATTGACGCCGCCCCGGGTTCGCCGAAACTCGCGCCCTGCCCATGACCCTGTCGCCGTTTTCAGCCGTCTCGCTCGCTCCAGCCGACCCCATCCTCGGGCTTACCGAGGCCTTTCAAGGCGACAAGAACCCCAAGAAAGTAAACTTGGGCGTTGGCGTGTATCAAGACAGCGCCGGCAAAGTGCCCGTGCTGGCGGTGGTGCGTGAAGCCGAGAAGCTATGGTTCGAAGAGGAAGACTCCAAGAGCTACCTGCCCATCGACGGCGTGCCGACCTACCGCAGGGCAGTGCAAGAGCTGCTGCTCGGTCAAGGCTCGGAGCTTGCCGCGCAAGGCCGCGTGGTCACGGCTCAAGCACTAGGCGGCACGGGCGCGCTCAAGCTGGGCGCCGATTTCCTGAAGCGCTTCTTGCCCGGCTCCGAGCTCTACATCAGCGCGCCCAGCTGGGAAAACCACCGCGCGATATTCGAGGCCGCCGGCTTCGTGGTCAAAGACTATCCGTACTACGCGGCCGACAGCCACGGCCTCGACTTTGGCGGCCTGAAGGCAGCGTTCTCAACGCTACCAGCGAAGAGCATCGTGCTGCTTCACGCTTGCTGCCACAACCCGACAGGCGTCGACCTCAGCGCTGCGCAGTGGGATGAGGTCGTGAGCATCGTGCGCGACCGCGAGCTCGTGCCGTTCATCGACTTTGCCTACCAGGGCTTCGGCGAAGGCATCGAAGAAGACGCCGTGGCGGTGCGCGCCTTCACCCGCGCCGGCCTACCCTGCCTCATCTCCAGCTCATTTTCCAAGTCGTTTTCGTTGTACCGCGAGCGCGTAGGCGCCATCACCTTCGTCACGGCCGACGCCGACGAAGCCAAGCGCGTGACCTCGCAGCTGAAACGCACCATCCGCACCAACTACTCGAGCCCCAGCTCGCACGGCGGCCAAATAGTCGGACTGGTGCTCGGCAACGCCGAGCTACGCAAAAAGTGGGAGAGCGA
>JAYUYU010000741.1:0-3984 GCA_043752365.1 Myxococcales bacterium
GAGCGCTAGGTGCACCGCCGTGAGTAGCCCGCGCGCAGCTTCACGACGCTCGTCGGGCCACGCTCCCGGATCGGCTTCGTGCAGGTACTCGACGGCGAACGACTCGTGATTGAAGGTTTGGGCCAGCTTCTTGGGCGCTAAGGCCAACCAATGGCCCGGTGCTTGTTTGATTTTGCGCCAGCCAACCTGGGCCCAGCAGTCGTCCTGCTGCACCTGACCGGTCACCACGGGGCAGCCGTCCTTGCCGTGCAGCGTCTGAAAGCGGCCCGTCTCGGTGATGGCGCCGATGGCCAGGTTCCAGCCGCCGTTGGTCGAGACCAGCGCACAGCCGTCCATGCGTGCGCAGTTGCGCGCCGTCCAGGGCAGCACGACTACGAGCGCCACGCCCAAGGTGACCAGGCCCCGCAGCGCCGCCCGCGCGAACGGGCGCGGCTCACTGAACGCGATCAACGGCACTAGCAGCAAGCTGGCCGGACGCATCAGCGTGAGCGCGCCCAAAATCAGGCCGCCCAGAATGGCGGCGTGCCACTGGCCACGGAAGCGCAATAGCGTCCACACCAGCAGCACCAGCAAGAAGGCGCTGGGGATCTCGGTCATGACTAGCGGGCAGTAGGCGATCAGTCCGGGGTGCAGGGCCGCAATTCCGCCCGCCATGCGCGCGCGCGTCGGGCCGAGGTGCGCAAGCGCAATGCGGTGCACCAAAATCGCGGTCGCAGCCCCCAGCACGGCGTTGAGCAGCGGCGCCACCAGCAAATGATTGCCCAGCGCGCGATAGAACACGCTCAAAAGTGCGCTGTAGCCGACCGGGTAGTGCGTCCACGCCTTCCACACCGCAACGCCGTGGCGGAGGACGTCCTCCGAGTAGCCCAAACCGGCGGCGATGCGGCTTGCTCCTTGGTGGTAGTAGTGGCCGTCCCACACGGGCTCGCGCGCCCAGGCAATGGCCACGAACAGCCGAGGCAGCAGCGCGACCATGCCGAGCGCCCAGGAAAAAGCGACATCCTCCGGCCGACGACGCGGCGCGGGTGCTTGCGTCAATGCGGCGTGTCTCCCTCGGTGCCGGCACGCCACTCACGTAAGCGCCGGAGGTACGTCTTGGTTACCTGCGTGGGGTCGAGCTTCAAGCATTTGGCCAGCTGCTGCACGAAGCCGCGCGTGTAAACCAGCGCTGGCAGGTCGTCGAAGGCTTCCAGCTCGATGGACGACAGGTGCGACACGGAGATTTTCGTCTCGCGCGCGATGTCGGTCAGCTCGATGCCCATCGCCTCGCGCACCTTCGTCAGCAGGCGCCCCGTAAACTCGGTCTCGGCGTTGATCTCGTGCGTCAACTCTTGGCGTAAGGCAGCGCGCTCCGCCAAGAGCGCGCTGTCGGCAGCCGGAGAGCGCGGCGCCTCGGCCTCGGTTTCGGGGAAGATGGAGGCGTCGTAGGCCTTGCGCCGCAGCGGGTCGAGCAAGGTGTCGTGCGCTTCCTCGATGCGCGCGCTCTCGCGGCGCTGCTCGGCTTCGGCGAGCAGCGAGGTGAGCGGCAGGCTTTGGGCTTGGTACAAATCGCGCTGGCGCTTGTAGGCGCGGCGTAGCTCTTCGTCGGTAGCGCCGCGGTGGGCGAGCAACACCTCGTAAAGGTTCAAGTGCACGGGCGAGAGCGGCACCATGTCGGCCTGACGTTCTTGGTCGCGGCTAGCAGCCAGCGCCAAAATACGTCGCGCGATGCGCTCTAAGTTGCGCGCGCCCTTGCTAGTCGGGCTGTCGATTAGCACCGGGCGCTGGTGAACGACGCTGAGCCACACCGCGTCGTCTTGCTCGATATGCCCGACGTAGTCGAAATTCACGCCCAAATGTCGGCGCGCCAAATCGCACATGGCAAGGCCCAAATCGGTATCGGCGCGCAGCCGCGCGTTGTTGATGACGAGGCGCGGCCGAATGCGCGACAGCTCGATTGCAGCAAGCTGCCCCAAGCTGGTGTCGTAGCGCGCGATAGCGTGCACCAACGCCTGCGGTGACGGCAGCGCGCCCAGCTCGGCTTCGGCGCGCTCGACCAGCCGCAGCTTGAAGCGATCTTTGACCAGCGCTCGCCGCAGAGCGCGGACGAAGGCGGCGCGCACGAACCGGTAACTGGCCTCGATGCTGGGCGGCTCGGGCGAGCTCACGCAAATGCCAAAGTCGGCGGAAAGGAACAGGTCCAGCGTCGCGGGCTGGGTCCCGGCTCCTAAGTCGAGCAGCACGTAGTCGGCTTCGAGATTCCGCAGGTCGCGTGCCCAACGCGCTTTCCGCCCCGGCCGGAGCGGCACCGTGGAGCCAGCGCGGTATACTTGAGGCACGAGCGACAGGCCGGGCACCTGAGTCGGCACTGCCGTCAGGTCTTCGTCCTCGGCCTCGTCGCCGGCGCTTGATGACGCGGTTGGGCCCGAAGGCCCAGGAGTCAACGAGGACAGCGGGCCGAGCCCCAGGGCCGTGTGCAGCTCGGCGCCGGCCGGATCAGTGTCGATGAGCAAGACCTTGCGGCCAAGCTGGGCCAGATACACCGCGAGATTGACCGAGACGATGCTCTTGCCAACCCCGCCCCGGCCACCGCCAATGGCGATGACGTGCTTGACCCCCAGGGGCGGCGCCACCTTCGCCGAGGGCGGCGGAACGCTGGGCGGGGGCGGGGACGCTATCGTCATCGGCCAGGGAACGTACTACGCTCCGCCGCGCAATGTTGAGCTTCCGAGCGGCCTCCGCCCTGGCGCTGTTTGCCTTTTTGAACACGAAGCTTACGACCTGTCGCTCCCCCGGGGAGAGCGCGGCGGACGCCTCCCCGACTCGTTCTGAGACCAAGGACGTCAACCTGCCCGGGGTAGACACCACCAGTCTGACCAGCCGCGAAAAATCCGAGTGGTCGCGCTTCGTGTCGGAGCTGCGTTCACCCTGTGCAGACCAGCCGGTCAGC
Organism: Myxococcales bacterium; assembly: GCA_043752365.1. Taxonomy (GTDB): domain Bacteria; phylum Myxococcota_A; class Polyangia; order Polyangiales; family Polyangiaceae; genus PMG-095. Next base: position 2,930 of record JAYUYU010000741.1, read on the forward strand.
GTGGCGCAGTGCGTCTCCGAGTCGCGCAGCTGCCGTGCCTGCGCCCCGGCCGCCAAGGCTCTGGCCAAGCAGGTCCAACGCGGTCGTACCCGCCAGCAGGTCGAAGCTTTTTACAAAGCGCGCTTCGCCGCCGACCAGGTGAAAGAAATCGCGCTCGAGGACTCGCCGTCCAAGGGCAACCCGGGCGCGCCGGTCGTGATGGTCGAGTTCGCCGACTTCCAGTGCCCGGCGTGTCGGGCGGTGCGACCGCTGGTCGAGGAAGCACTCAAGAAACACGACGGGCAAGCGCGCCTGGTGTTCAAGCACTTTCCGCTCAGCATCCACCAGTACGGCGAGAAGCTCGCCCGCAGCGCCCGCGCCGCGCAGCAGCAGGGCAAATTCTGGGAAATGTACGGGGCGCTGTTCGACAACCAAGAGCGCCTCAGCCCCCAGGTGATCGACGAGCTTGCCAAGAGCCTCGGGCTCGACATGGCCAAATTCGCCAAGGATTTGGAGAGCGAAAGCGTGGCCGACGCGGTGTCGCGGGATCGCAAGCAAGGCGAGCGGCTCGACCTCCAGAGCACGCCGACGCTGTACATCAACGGTCGAATCTTCCCCTCCACCCCCGATTTTGCCGAGGACTTGGAGGACTGGCTCAACCTCGAGGTCGAGCTGACCGGCGGCTCGCCGCCCGCGGCGCCGCGCGCCACCCCGAGCGCACCCGCGCCTAGCGCGGCGCCCCCCGGGTCGGCGGCTGCACCCGCGCCTAGCGCGGCGCGCAGCGCCAGCCCGACCAAGAAACCATGAGAGTCGTCGTCGACCTCGGGTGCTTCCCGACCGGCCGACACTACCCGGGCATCGCCCACCTGATGCGGGTGGCGGCGCTCGGTTTGGCCGACGGCTTTGCCGGCGACCACGTAGTCGCCGACTTGCCAATCGTGGCCATCGACACCGAAACGACCGGCCGCGATCCAGCCAGCGACCGCGTGGTAGAAGTCGCGTGCGTCCGCTGGGAGCGAGGCCAGATCACGCTGCGAAAGAGCTGGCTGGTAAATCCGGGCCGGCCGATTCCGAAG
>JAYUYU010000742.1:0-22316 GCA_043752365.1 Myxococcales bacterium
ACAGCTTTCGCGTGCTACTTGCTCGCGGTCGTCTTGGACGCGACGCGCCGTCCTGCACCCCCTGCCGGGCGCGCTGTTGCCGATGGAACGGTCGATGCAGGGACGCGCGGCGATGAAACGCCGCAACTGGTCCCTCCTCGTACTGAGCCTCGCGCTGGCGAGCCCGTTGGCTAGTGGGCTTACCGGCTGTAGCGGTGACGACGGAAAAGAGGGCGCGGTGGGCCCGCCCGGGGCGCGAGGTGCCGACGGGAAGAAGGGCGCCGATGGCGACGTCGGTGCCACGGGTGAGGCCGGGCCCCGCGGTGAGTCGGGGCTTGCGGGCGTCGCGGGAGCAGACGGCGCCGCCGGTGCCGGAAGTGTCGTCCTCACCGCGGGCTGCCTCGGCCCGTGCCACGGATTCGAAGGTGTCGTCGAGCAGTGGAAGAGCAGCACCCACTACGCAACGTTCATCGCCAACCTTGGCGGCGAGGAAGTGGCGACCTGGACCGGCCCGCAAACGTGCGGCAACTGTCACGCCCTCGACGCCATCGAGCAGCGCGTGGCCGGCAACGTGGCTTTTTCCGGCGCCGACGGGCCCGGTGCGCCCGAAAACGGCCAGCTGAACTACTTGTCCAGCACCACCGGGAAGATCGGCGAGTCTACCTACGCTGGCCACTCGTCCGTTGCGGCGGTGCATTGCACGACCTGTCACGATAGCTCGGCCGTCAATGATCCTCACGTGACCGGTGAAACCTACACCGTAGGGTCGTTTCCGCTGCGCGTTCCCTCGGGGCCGGACGATCAGGCGTTGCTCGAGAAGAGCTCTGCGCCGGGTCTGGTCGACGGCACGCCCTCGGGCAAGTACGGCGCCGGCAACGCCTGCATGTGGTGTCACAAGTCGCGCAAAGACGTGACGAACTTCATCAGCGTCGCCAACAATACCCTGACGAGCAAGCATTGGGGACCGCATCAAGGTCCCCAGGCTGACATCTATACCGGCCTCGGCGGTTACCACTACGCGGGCAAGACCTACGGCAATTCTTCGCACCAAGCCTTCGAGAACGGCTGCATCAACTGTCACATGCCTGCGAACGACACGAATCAAAAAGTGGGCGATCACTCGTTTGCGGCTCACATCGACACCTGCACCAGCTCGGGCTGCCACTCGACCGCCAAGAGCTTCGACGTTGGCGGTGGAAAGACGGCGATGACGGCCGGCATTCAAGAGCTGCGCGTCGCACTCAACCTCAAGGGCTGGCTCACCCGCAGCGAGGCCGCGCCCTATTTGCCACTTTCGCCCGACGAGCTTGCCGACAAGCATCTCCAGCTCGACAACACCATGCCGGGGTCGACGGGGCTTACGGGCGACCAAGCTGGAGCCGTCTATAACTACCTGCTTTTGGCTCGCGGTAGCGCAGGTGGCGTGCACAACCCGCTGTACGTTCGTGAGTTGATCTTCGACTCGGTCTCGAGCATTACGGGCAGCCCTCCCGCCACGTTGCCTGTGCGGCCGTGAGCCGCCCATGCGAATTCAAGACGCGCTGCTTTCACCGCAGGCATTTGCAGGTACGACGCTCACGCGGGTCGAACGGATTCAGACCCATATTTCTTGGGTATTTCTGCTCGAAAACGCTGTCTACAAGCTGAAGCGCCCCGTGGACCTCGGGTTCTTGGACTTTCGTACGCTCGAGAAGCGAAGGCTCGCGTGTGAGGCTGAAGTAGAGCTCAACCGGCGACTTGCCCCGAGCGTTTATCACGGTGTGGTACCGATTGGCCGCACCGCCGACGGCACCTTCAAGGTCAACGGTCCGGGTGAAGTCGTCGACTGGGCCGTACACATGCGGCGGTTGCCGGACGCCGAACGGGCGGACACCTTGCTAAAGCAAGGCAGCCTGACGCTCGAGCAGCTCGACGCCATCGCGTCGCGACTGGCCGAGTTTCATGCTCACGCCGAGCACAGCCGTCGCATCGCCAACTTTGGAGCGCCGGAGCACGTCGCCCAGAACGTCAGCGAAAATTTTTCACAAACTCGTAGCAGTCTGGAACGCTTCATGTCCCAGCGCGACGCTGCTGAGCTAGAAAACTGGCAACGCAACTACGTGCAAGACCACGCAGCGCTGTTTCGGCAGCGCGTCGAACAAGACCGAGTGCGTGACGGGCACGGGGACCTGCGGCTCGAGCACGTGTACGTGGAAGCGAGCGGCGGCATTACCGTGCTCGACTGCATCGAATTCAACGATCGTTTCCGCTATGCCGATGTTTGCGCTGATGTCGCGTTTCTGTCGATGGACCTCGAAGCCTTGGGCAGGGTCGACTTGGCAGAGGTGTTCCTGGCCCGCTACGCCCGCTACGCCAACGACTTCGACCTCTACGGACTCGTCGATTTCTACGAGAGCTACCGCGCCTTCGTGCGCGCGAAAGTGGCCGCGTTTACGGCCTCGGACGAGGCCTGTGACTACCCGACCCGCGAGCGCGCCTGGCAGCAGGCCCGCCACTACGCCTTACTCGCACTCTCTGCCAAGCGACCTCCAGTGCTGTCTCCCGTCGTGATTGCGATTGGGGGCACGATAGCTTCGGGTAAGAGCACGCTGGCCGACCGACTCGGGCTCGAGCTTGCGGCGCCGATCGTGGATACCGATCGAATTCGCAAGCACTTGGCTGGACGCCTGCCACTGGATGCGGTGAGCGCAGCTCCCTTCAGGGGCATCTATTCGGTCGAGGCGAGTGCGCAGGTCCACGCCGAGCTGTGTCGCCGAGCGCGCGTCGTCCTCGGCTCGGGCAGGCCCGTCATCGTCGAAGCGTCATTCCGAACGGCGGATCAGCGAGCGAAAGTTCGCGCGCTGGCGCAGGAACGCGGTGTCCCATTCTTCTTCGTGGAATGCCGCGCGCCCGCAGCCGTCTGCAAAAGCCGGCTCGGCGAGCGCGCAAGGGGCGCCAGTGTTTCCGACGGACGGCTGGAGATTTTCGATGCGTTCAACGCGTCTTTCGAAGCGGTGAGCGAACTCAGCGCCTTGGAGCACCTCACGCTCGACACCACGCAAGCGCTCGACTCGAACGTGAACGATTTACGTCGGGTGATTGGCTTTGGTCAGCAACAGAAAGATGAACACGCATGAAAGCACTCGTTTACCGCGGTCCCGGCAAAATGGTCCTCGAAGACCGCCCAAAGCCGGAGCTGCTTTCGCCCAACGATGCGATCGTAAAGCTCGTCAAGACCACTATCTGCGGGACCGATCTGCACATTCTGAAGGGCCACGTACCCAGCTGTGAGCCCGGACGCACGCTTGGACACGAAGGCGTCGGCGTCGTCGAGCACGTTGGTACGGCCGTCACGGCATTCAGGCCGGGCGATCGAGTCCTCATTTCTTGCATCAGCGCTTGCGGCCGTTGCAGCTATTGCTCCAAGCGCATGTACTCGCACTGCACGACCGGCGGTTGGATCCTCGGCAACACCATCGACGGCACGCAAGCCGAGTGGGTGCGTGTTCCGCACGCCGACACGAGCTTGTATGCCGTGCCGGAAGGCGCAGACGACGAGGCGATGGTGTTGCTGAGCGACATTCTGCCCACCGGCTTCGAATGCGGTGTGTTGAACGGCCGGGTGGAGCCTGGCAGCGCCGTTGCCATCGTCGGCGCTGGGCCGATTGGCCTGGCCGCGCTGCTCACTTCACAGCTCTATTCACCGTCGCAGGTGATCATGATCGATATCGACGACGGCCGTCTCGAGCGCGCGAAAGGCTTGGGCGCGACCGCGGTCGTCAACAGCACCGACGGCAAGGCGGCCGAGGCGGTACTCAAGCTGACGAACAACCGCGGCGTCGATACCGCGATTGAGGCCGTCGGTATGCCGGCCACCTTCGAGCTCTGCCAAGACATCATCGCCCCGGGCGGCACCATCGCGAATATCGGCGTGCATGGCGCAAAAGTGGACCTTCACCTACAGAAGCTTTGGGATCGCAACATCACGATCACGACACGCTTGGTCGACACGGTGAGCACGCCGACGCTGCTCAGCATGGTCCACTCCGGCAAGCTCGACCCCAAGTTGCTCATTACCCACCGTTTCAAGCTCGATGACGTTTTGAAGGCGTACGACACCTTCGGCCAAGCCAGCAAAGCGCACGCACTCAAGGTGATCATCGAAGCCTGACTAGCCCCGACCCCACAACGTCGACTCTTCGGCAAGTCCGCAAAAGGTCGGACATCCGGCGGCGAGCCGTGACCTCGCGCGGCATTGGCGCTAGATAGCGCTCGAGCAATCGTCGGCCAGGGTTCTGATGGCTGGCTACGAGCGGCTGTCCAATGAGCAAAGCTAGAATTCTGATTGTCGATGACGAACCCGACGTGCTCGGGTTCATGCGCGAGCTTCTCGAGCAGAAAGGCTACGAGGTGGAGACTGCAACGGGAGGCGAGCAGGCTCTCGTGTTGCTCGCGGAGGCTGCGCCCGCGTTGCTGATCACCGATCTTCGAATGCCGCACATGAGTGGCCTGGACCTGTTGGGCAAGGTTCGCGAGCAGAACCGGAGCCTGCCAAGCATCGTGCTGACTGCGGCAGGGGACGTCTCCAGCGCCGTGACAGCCATGCGGGCTGGAGCCGCGGACTACCTCACCAAACCTATCGACGTCGGCGTCCTGCTGCTGGCGGTGGAACGCGCACTCCAGCATCGCGACCTACAAGCCGAGGCCGAAAACCTCAGGAACCAGCTGATCGGCCAAAACCACGATGGCTTGACGGGCCTGCTGGGTACGAGCCTGCCAATGCAGCGCATCTATGGCATGGCTCGTCAGGTGGCCCCGGCTCGGGCGACGGTGCTGATCACGGGCGAGTCGGGGACCGGCAAAGGCCAAGTCGCGCGTGTGATTCACGGGTTGAGCCCACGGCAAGCAGGGCCCTTCGTTGCCGTCCATTGCGCGGCGCTGGCCGAGACTCTGCTGGAAAGTGAGCTGTTCGGGCACGAGAAAGGCGCGTTCACCGGGGCGGATAGGCGTCGCGTCGGACGCTTCGAGCAAGCCAGCGGCGGAACGCTGTTTCTGGATGAAATCGGAGAGATTCCGATGGCGACTCAGCTCAAGCTGCTACGTCTACTTCAGGAGCGAACGTTGGAGCGCGTCGGAAGCAACGACTCGATCCCGATCGACGTTCGTGTCATCGCAGCCACCAGCAAAGATTTGGCCAGTGAAGTGCGCGAACACCGCTTTCGGGAGGACCTCTTTTATCGCCTCAACGTCGTTCACATCGAAATGCCGCCGCTGCGGCTGCGCGGTCGCGATGTAATGCTGCTAGCCGAGCACTTTTTGCAGCGGTTTGCCCGCGACAATCGCCGCCGAATCGACGGCTTGAGCGACGCGGCCCGCGCCAAGATCATGTCGCACAGTTGGCCGGGCAACGTGCGTGAGCTGGAGAACGCCATGGAACGCGCCGTCGTTTTCAGCGAGGGCACGCTGGTCGAAGCCGAAGCTCTGCCGTTCGCCAGTGTGCCGCACGCCTTCGACGAGCTGAACATCCCGGGTGCGTCGTTGGCCGAAATCGAGCGCTACGCCATCACCAAGACATTGGCCGCAGTCGACGGCTCCACCAGCCGCGCCGCGGAAATTCTAGACGTGAGCGTGCGTAAAATTCAGTACCGGCTGCACGAATACGACGGTTCGAGCGGACGCTAAACCGCCGGCACGTAGTTAATACGTACGTAGTTTGTTGCAACTGTACCGGCGCAACCTTTGCATCAAGTCGTTCCTGCAGCGAGCAAGCTACGTTCCGACGGCCGAAGCATGACCAAACGCGAGCAACCAAAAGTGTCGGCCAACAGCGCTCGGCTTGCCATGCTGAGCGAGGTGCTGCGGCTCCGTCGCACGGAGCAATTACTCCGTGAAGAGAACGAGGAGCTTGCCGACGCGCGAGACGACTTCGCGGAGCTATACGACTGTGCTCCGCTGCCGCTCTTGACCTTGGGAGCGCAGAACGCAATCCGCAGCGCCAACCTAGCGGCCGCTGAGCTGTTCGAGCGCGAGCGGTCATGGCTCGTCGGGCGCTCGTTCCGCATGCTGTTCCACGAGCCTGACCGTGCCACGCTCACGACTTGCCTACGCTCGAACAGCGGCATCAAAGCTTGCACGGTGCGCTTGGTTCTGCCCGATGAAAAATTGGGGCTCGTAGAAATTTCAAGGCGTTTGTCGCTGAGAAAAGCCGGTATTTTGCACATCTCGGTGGCGGACTTGCGGGGCACTCCCAGTGCCGAGCCGGCCTCGTCGGCCGTGCGGCGCGTGCTGCTTGTCGAAGACGATCTAGAAACGGCAGAGGCGATGCAGGAGGTGCTCGAGCGCCACGGCTATGGGGTGGTCTCGGCTGATTCGTTCGAGGCTGCCGTGGACGTCGACCTCGACCGCGTTGACGCCATCGTCAGCGACATTCGCTTACCGGACGGGCTCGGAACCGATCTTCTGCGGCAGCTCAAACGCGGGCGTGATGTCCCGGCCATCGCATTCAGCGGGCTCACCACGAAGTCCGACGTCGAGCGCGCCACGGAGGCGGGCTTCGATCTCTTCATGGCCAAGCCCGTCGACTTTCCCCGCTTGCTCACCGCGCTCGGTGCCCTGCTCCATGCGCGACCCCTGCGAGCAGTCTCGGTTCCGCCCTAGCTGACGTGCCCCACTGGGGCGATCGTGTGATCGCGTCACTGGCTAAACGACCGTCCGCGGCGTAAGCTGACTCGCCAGGGACCACCACGCGCTTGCCCGCAGCACCTGCCCGGGACCAGCGCCAACGTCACCGGGCGAGTTAACCTCCGTGAACCGTCGCGTATCATCCCCAGTAAATTGCACGGTGGCGGCGTGACGCTGGGGCTCGAACCCATCGGCCACGAGTCTCCAAGCCAAGCTTTTTACGATATCGCGCAGTTGCTGGGATCGGCCGAGGATTACCCGGCGCGGGTGAAGCGCGCGCTAACGCGGCTGCGCGCGCTCGTGCCGTACCAGCGTTGCGCCGTGCTCGAGGCTCCCCGGGACAGCGAAGCGCGCCTGATCACGCCCGTTGAAACGCCCTTGGTCGAGCGCACCGCGCTTGAGCTCACGACCCGTTCGCTGCTTCTCGTCCTCACGCAGCAACCCGCGCGCTATGTCAAGGAGCCAACGCCGTCCGGGCTGCGCCTAGCACTTCCGTTGCTGGGGCTCGACAGCGTGGTCGGCGTGCTGATGGTTGAAACTGTCGAAGGCGGCTACGACGAGCAGCACGTGCGGGCGCTCGCGGTGGTCGCGGCTAAGCTTGCCGCCTATTTTTCAATGCTGCACGCCGCCGAGCGCGAGGCGGCGCGGATGGAAGAGCTGGCGCGCGCAAAACTGGCTGCCGAGGTCGCCGACCGCGCGAAGGACGAGTTCTTGGCGCTGGTTTCCCACGAGCTGCGGACGCCGCTGACCTCCATTTTGGCTTGGGCTGACGCCTTGCGCGCCCACGACACGCCGGCCGCCGAAAGGGTGCGCGCGGTCGACGCCATCGAGCGCGCGGTCCGCACGCAAGCCAAGCAGGTGGCAGATTTGCTGGACCTTGCTTGTGTCGCCGCCGCCACGCTGCGCTTAGATCTCAACGCCGTCGATCCGGTGCAGCTGGTGAAGGGCGCCATGCTGACGCTGTCGTCGCGAGCCCACCAGAAGGCGATCCGGCTCGAGGCCGAGCTGGACGAATCCGTTACGCCGCTCTTGGCCGATCCGTATCGGCTGAGCCAAGTCGTGGTCAGCCTGGTCGGCAATGCCATCAAGTTCACGCCGCACGGCGGTCACGTCACGGTCCGACTCGACCGAGACGGGCTCTTGGCCCGCATTCGCGTGACCGACAGTGGCTCGGGCATCGGCGCTGCGGTGCTGCCCAAGCTTTTCGAGCCCTTCGGCCAAATGGACAGTTCGACCACGCGTGAGCAGGGCGGCCTGGGCGTGGGCTTGGCGCTGGTGAAAGAGCTGGTCGAGCTCCACGGCGGGACCGTGAGCGTCGAGAGCCCTGGCCTACTGCAGGGCTCGACTTTCACGGTGTTGCTACCGCTCGTCGGAACCAGCCAAGCCACGACCGAGCCGACGGCCGCGCCGGCGAGTGCCTTGGCCAGTGCTGACCCAGCGCTGCGCGCGCTGCACGGAATTCGCGTGCTGATCGTCGACGATGACCGAGACATCGGTGAGGTGCTGCAGTTCGTGCTGGAGGCCCAGGGCGCGATCGTCTCCGTCGCACTTTCCGCGGCAGATGCGCTCAAGGCGGTCGACAGTTCGATGCCCGATGTGCTGCTGAGTGATCTCGCCATGCCAGGCGGCAGTGGCTACGAGCTCATGCGGAGCATCATCGCTCGCGCGGGCGCCAAGGCTCCGCCGGCGGCAGCGCTCTCGGCCTACGCGCCCGGACACAGTATGCGGGAGGCCCTGGCCGCTGGTTTCAGGATGCTGCTCAAAAAGCCGATCGACTCGGAATCGCTGATTAAGGCCGTCACGAGCCTGGCAGGCGGCACGAGCAACAACGCGCCGCGACTTCGCGTGGAACGAGCTCTCGTTGATTGAGCCTTCACAACGCGCATTTCCGATCGTAGGCGTCGGCGCTTCGGCCGGCGGGCTAGAGGCCTTCCGTCGCTTGCTGGGGGCCCTGCCGAAGAGCACCGGCATGGCCTTCGTGCTGGTGCAACACCTCGACCCGTACCACGAGAGCATCTTGGCGGAGCTCTTGTCCGAGGTGACTCAGATGGAAGTCGCCGAGGTCATGGGCGACGTGCGCGTCGAGCCCAACCGGGTCTACGTTATCCCGCCCTCCAAGGGGCTGATCTTGGTGGAAGGCATGTTGAAGCTCGTACCCCGCGGTACCGCGGGAGCTGCTCACATGCCGATCGATGCGTTCCTCAAGACCCTTGCGGACGTCCACGGCAGCCAAGCCATCGGCGTGATTCTTTCGGGCATGGGCACCGACGGTACGCTGGGCCTGCAGGCTATCGAAGCCGCCGGCGGCATCGCGTTCGCGCAAGATCCTAGCTCTGCCGAGAGCGCGGACATGCCGCGAAGCGCTATCGCGGCGGGCGGTGTCGACTTCGTGCTGACGCCCGAGGACATCGCGCGTGAGCTGAAGCGACTCGGTCAGCACCCTTACCTGGCGGCTCGGCCAATGCCTGCCGCTAGCGACGAGCAGCAGGCCCCGAGTAAAGAGGAAGCGCCCGCTGAGGAACAGGCAAGCCTTTCGAGAATCCTCGAGCTATTGCACAAGACCAGCGGCACTGATTTTGGCGCCTACAAAAAGCCAACCCTGCGTCGACGCATTGCGCGCCGCATGGCGGTGACCCGCATCGACTCCCTGCAAGAGTACGCCGCTCACCTCGAGTCCAACCCGGCCGAAGCCACGGCGCTGTACAACGACTGTTTGATCTCGGTCACCTCATTCTTCCGAGATCCGGAGGTGTTCGAGGCACTGAGCGAGCAAATACTGCCGCTGTTGCTGAAGGATCGCCCGGCCGACACGCCGCTACGCTTGTGGGTGGCCGGTTGCGCCACGGGTGAAGAAGCCTATTCAATCGCCATTTGCTTGCTCGAGGGCATGGCCAAGCTGTCCGCCAATCGGGGCAGCGCGATCGAGCCGCTCGCGCCAAAGCTGCAAATTTTCGCGACCGACCTCAGCGAGAGCGCCCTGGCCAAGGCCCGCGAGGGCAGCTACCTGGTCAACATCGCGCGAGACGTCTCGCCCGAGCGGCTGCGCCGGTTCTTCACCAAGGTGGGCGACACCTACCAAATCAACAAGGCCATTCGCGAGCTGTGCGTGTTTGCACGCCACGACTTGACGCGTGATCCTCCGTATTCTCGCCTCGACCTCATCAGCTGTCGGAACGTGCTCATTTACCTCGAGCCGCGGCTGCAAGAGCTGGTGTTTGCCACGTTTCACTATGCGCTGCGTGCGGACGGCTTTCTGCTGGTGGGGTCGGCCGAAATTGTCGGCGCGTCCTCGCCATTGTTCGCGGGAGTCGACGAGAAGCGTCGGCTCTACTCGCGCACGACTGTCAGCGGTCCGCCGCGCCTTTTGGCAGTCCGGGGCAGCAGTAACCCGTCGCGGGTCGCGGCTCAGCAAGTCGCGCGCAAGCGGGCCGGGTCGGAGGTGCCACGCGAAACGGACCGGATGCTCTTGGCGCGCTTCGGGCCTGCCGGCGTGGTGATTGACGATGGTTTGCGGGTTCTCGAATTTCGAGGCGACACCGAGCCCTTTCTCGAGCACGGCCGCGGCAAGGCCACGCTGAGCCTCGAGCGCTTGGTGCGCAAGGGTTTGATGATGGAGCTACGCCAAGCCATCGCCGAAGCGCGTCGCACGGACGCCCCAGTTCGAAAGTCAGGGCTGCAAGTGCGTCACGGCGAGCACTTTCAAAGCGTGAGCCTCGAGGTGCTGCCTATCCAGGGCCGTGCGGCGGCTGAGCGCTGCTTGCTCGTGCTCTTCGAGCTGGAGGGGCCGCCCGTGGCGACGGGGCCGTCCCTGCTCGCGGCGTCGACTGAAAATAGCGCCGGCAAGGACCTGGAAATCGAGCGGCTCGGCCAGGGCTTGGCGCAGACCACCGAATACGTGCACACCCTGGTGCGCGAGCACGAGTCGGCGCTGGAGGAACTGCAGTCTACGACCGAGGAAGCGCTCTCCAGCAACGAAGAGCTGCAAAGCTTGAACGAAGAGCTGCAAACCGCCAAAGAGGAAATTCAAACCGCCAACGAAGAGCTAGCAACATTGAATCAGGAGTTGCAAGACCGAAACGTCGGCTTGACCCTGTCGAACGAAGACATCAAACGCGGACTCGATGCTGCCAATCAGATCGTCGATACAGTGCCGGGGCCGCTGGTTATCCTGGACGGCGAGCTACGCATCGAGAAGGGCAACTTCGCGTTTTATGAGATCTTCAAGACCAAACCTGAGCTAGCCCAAGGGCGCTCGCTGGACGAGCTGGGCTCACGCGACTGGGCCCAGCCCGAGCTGCTGGCCGCGTTGCGACGAGTGCTGGACAGCGGCCTGGCGCTCGAAGAACGCCTGCTCGAGCTCGAATTTACCGGCATTGGCGTGCGCACCATTTCGCTGAACGCACGGCGCTTTCACCCCGACCGACGCGCGGGCGGGCGCTTGCTACTGGCTATCGAAGACCGCACGGAAATCAAACGGGCCGAACGCGGACGCGAGGACCTGCTGGCGCTGGAGCACGACGCGCGCACGAAGGCGGAGGCCGCCGACCAGCTCAAGGACGAGTTCGTCGCCACCGCGTCACATGAGTTGCGTGGCCCGCTCACGGTCATTTCGGGTTGGATGAACATCCTGCTCGAAGCTGGCACCACCGTCGACCCGACGACGTTGGCGAAAGCGCTGGCGGCGATTGGCCGCGGCGTAACCGCGCAAGGTCGCCTGATTTCGGACTTGCTCGACCACTCGCAAATCGTTGCTGGCAAGGTCGAGCTGCGGCGCGCGCCGATCGATTTGCGGCTTGTGGCCGAAGCGGCGCTGATTGGCGTCCAGGCCGCTGCGGATGCCAAAGACATCGTGGTTCGACTGAAGCAAGATGGCCCGTGCGTCGTGCTCGGTGATTTCGATCGCATGCAGCAAATTTTGTGGAACCTGTTTTTGAACGCCGTGAAATTCACGCCGGCGCATGGGTCCGTACAGATTTCGCTGGGCCGCGTCGTCAATCAGGTCGAGGTGAGCGTGCGGGACACGGGCTGCGGCATCCCGAGCGAGTTCCTACCCCACGTGTTCGATCGCTTCCGTCAGGCGGAAGGCTCGAGCGCGCGCACCCAACCGGGCCTCGGCCTCGGCCTCACGCTCGTCCGCGAGCTGGTCGAGCTACACGGAGGCACGGTGCGAGCTGAGAGCGCTGGCAGAGGCCTGGGCGCCACGTTTACCGTGGTGTTGCCCATTCCTGCACTGTTGATGCGGGCGGAAGAGCCGGAGCCCCCTTCCAGCCTACCCAAGGCACAGACGGTTCCCCCCAGCGCGCTGCCGGAAGAAAAATCGTCGCCCTCTCACCAGTTGCTCGACGGCACGCTGGTGCTGGTCGTCGACGACGAAGCGGACGCCCGAGAAGCACTCGTCGGTCTCCTCGAACGCTACGGTGCCGAGGTGCGCTCCGCCGGATCAGTGGCCGAAGCCATGGCCGCCCTGCAGATCGCCGTGCCTCACGTGCTGGTTAGCGACCTCGGTATGCCGGGCGCGGACGGCTACGAGTTGATCCGCCGCATCCGACTGCTGCCGGCGGAAGCCGGCGGCCATTTGCCGTTGCTCGCTGTAAGCGCGTACTCGACGGAAGAGCATCGGAAAAGAGTCATTAACAGCGGCTTCCAAGGCCACCTGGAAAAACCGGTGGCGGCGGCCGAGCTCGTGACGACTGTGGCGCGCTTGGCTGGACGGTCGACGGACGCCCTGGCTGAGCGTGGCACGCCAACTGCAGAGTAGGACGCCATGACGAGCGATGTGCAAGACGCCGAGCGCGACGTAGCCAGTAGCAAACAACGCTTCCAGGAGAGCTTGCGGCTGGCAGGCGAATCCGGCACGCGCCTGGCAGTCGAAGTGAAGAAGAGTGTCACGCCCACGCTGCTAGTGGCAGTCGGCATTGGTGCTGTGGCGGTTGCCGTGGGGCTAGTTTTGCGCAGCAATACGCGTAGTCGCCGGCTCGCGTCACAGCGGGCTTCTTTGAGCGGTAACCTAGCGCGGGCGGCAGGTGGGTGGGTGCTACGTGCCATCGCGACGCGCGTTGCGGTGCAGGTCGCCACCAGTTTGCGCGACGCCAATGCGGTAGCGCTGCCATCGGATAGGTAGGCGTAGTGCACCGCGGCGCTTTGGTTCAGTGCGACATAGGCGCTCACACTTGATTCTCGTAGACGGGAATCAGCGTCTTTGCCTCGTCCCCGATGAGGCGCGCAGCGCGGCCCCACTCAGTGATACGATGCACTTCTGCAATGCGCTCCTGTCGAGCGTCGGCAAGGAGACATCGTGAGAGAACGAGCGCCGCACCAAAGTTCCGAGTGCCCCGACGACCTGTCGCAACCAACGCGAACCCCGCCACACATACTGATCGTGGACGACGAGCCCGACGTGTGTGACCTCATGCGCCACGTGCTCGAGCAAGAGGGCTACGTGGTGAGCACCGAAACAACGGCATTGAGCGCGCTCGAGCGTGTGGTTGGCCAAACTTACGATCTCATGCTGACCGACGTGACCATGCCGGAAATGGACGGCATCGCGCTGTGTCAAAAGGTCGCGGCGGTGCGCCCCGGCTTGCCCATCGTGCTCATTACGGGCCGAGCCGACATGGCCACCGTGACGCGAGCGTTGCGGGTCGGCGTGAAAGATTTTTTGACCAAGCCGCTCGAGGCTGGAGCGCTGCTGGGTGCAGTTTCTCGCATCGTGGGGCACCCGGCAGACACGCAGTCGTCCGAGCTCGCCGGCGAAGTCGCTGGGCAGCCGTCAGAGCTCCGGCTAGCAGGGCTCTTGGGCGAGAGTGAAGCCATGCGCAAGGTCCGCAGCCTCGTGCTCGACTTGGCCGACAGCGTCGCTTCAGTCGTCATTCAAGGTGAAACCGGCACCGGCAAAGAGATCATTGCGCACGCTTTGCATTCGACCAGCCCGCTCAGCGCAGGCCCCTTCATCGCCTTGAATTGCGCGGCGATGCCGGCCGGCCTGTTGGAAACCGAGCTGTTCGGCCATGCGCGCGGCGCGTTCACGGACGCCAAGACGGCCAAGAAGGGCCTGCTGCTGCAAGCCCAGGGCGGCACGATTTTCCTCGACGAAATTGGCGAGCTGCCGCTGCTGATGCAACCCAAGCTGCTACGCGCTTTGCAAGAACGCACCGTGCGGCCCGTTGGGGAGCACCGCGAAATTCCCTTCAACTGCCGGATCATCGCGGCGGCGAATCAAGATCTCGAGCTCGAAGTGAAGGCCAAGCGCTTCCGAGAAGACCTTTACTACCGGCTCGACGTCGTTCGCATACCCGTGCCCCCGCTGCGAGCACGCGGCGGTGACGTACTGCTGTTGGCTCGACATTTTTTGAAGCGCTTCGTCGGCCGGTCGCGGCGCGTCGTCACGTTGTCCGAGGAGGCCGCGGCCAAACTGGTCGCGTACGGCTGGCCTGGCAACGTGCGCGAGCTGGAAAATTGCATGGAGCGCGCAGTCGCGCTGGCACGTGCGGATGAGCTGACCGTCGACGACTTTCCGGAGCGCATCCGGCAATTCAAGCCAACTGTCAGCGAGCATTTGCCCCGTGACGGGGCTCCGTCCGACGTGAGCTCACTGTTCGACGCCGAGCGCGACCACGTGCTCAAGGCCGTCGAGCAATTCGGCGGCAACAAGACGCGCGCCGCCGCCATTTTAGGTATCGATCGACGCACGTTGTACCGCCGACTCGAGCGCTACGAATCCGAGCGTTCCGGCTGAGTGCCATTTTGCCACGGGTGTGGCCACTGTGAGGCGTTTTGGTCGCCTCTGCTTCCGGCCCTGCTGCCCTCAATCGTGCCCTTCCTAGCCAAGGTGCCAGTTGTGGCCGATTGCGTGTGAAGTGGAATGCGAGTTGCAGCGTGTCGGCTCCATTGCTCCTTCTTAGGAGCTAAGGAGTCGGGATTATGAATACTAGACATAAATTAGTGGCTTCAGGCGCGTTGTTCGTCGGGTTGCTGTTGCCCGCGTTGGCACAAGCCAAGCTGACAGCCTGCGGCGGCGTGTTCTTGACGAGCGACGCCAAGTGCGAGTTCGTGCGCGATCAGGATTGCGAAACCAACTGCGAAACCACTTCGGTGGAGACCGCCTGCGTCGCGACCCTCCAGGCCAGCTGCGAGAGCGAGTGCGTTGCCAGTGCCGAAACCTCCTGCACCGAGACGTGTACGCCGAGTTGTACCGAGCAGTGCACGACCGTCGAGAAGCAGAGCTCGCGTGGGCTGTGTCGCTCGGAATGCGCGCACGATTGCAGCACCAAGTGCGAAGGCACGGACAACAAGGGCCGTTGTATGTCGTGCTGTCAGCAGAACTGCAACGTGCGCTGTGACGACAACTGCCGCGACGACGACAAAGAAGAGATTTGCGAGACCAAGTGTACGCCGGTGTGCGAGGACAGCTGCGTCGCCAAGGCCAACAATACCTGCCAAATCGACTGTCAAACGACCAACTTCGAGAGTTGCCAGACGACCACCACGCAAACGTGCCAGACCGACTGCCGGGACGACGGCGGGGCCATCTTCTGTGACGGTCAGTTCTTGAACGTGACGAATTTGAAGGATTGTGCGGCGGAGCTCGCGGCCCAACTTTCAATCAAAGTCGATATCGATATCGACGTTGCGGTCACCACCAACACCGACGTAAACGACAACGGCAAGAAGGACTCCGTCGAGTGCAGCATCGGTCCAACGGGCGGCGGTGCCACTGGCAACGTCGCGCTGGGCCTGATGATGGCTGGCGCCCTGGCAGCCGTCACGCGCCGCCGCCGCGCTCGCTGACCGGCATCGAGCCGGGCATTTCCGCGCCCACGCTAGGCGTCCCGACAAATGGTGTCCGGACGCCGTGGGCAAGGGAGCAGGCCCTGCCTGCGCGCCCCGCTGGGCGCGGCGCGCGCGGGCTAACGCCCGCGCCAGGAACCTCGGCCTATCAAACAAAGATGCGTGTTGAGTGCGGCTTTTCGGGGCACGGGCACGGGGAGACCGAGGATTCAGGGACTCGCACTAGCGGGTGCGACGCAGCCCGAGCCGGATGGCGAGCGGCGAGCTGACAGGTTGAGTCGGCCTTTTATTTACCCGGGGCTGGCAGCGCTCGCACTCAGGTCGACGAGCGCGTCCATGCTTCAACAAGCCCTCGGCACCGGTTCGTCCGCAATTTTGCGTACATTGCTCGCTTTCGCGGCCGTGGGTTGCACGCAGGCCGCCGACCCGTCTGGACCGGGGTCGACGCCCTTGGGACCCGGCGGCAACGTGGCCGGCGGGGGCGTCGGTGGGATGACCAGCGCTGCTGAATGGTCCCCGCTTTCAGCCTGCGCGCCAGTGTTGGAGCAGCGCGTCACGCGCCTGAGCGATGGCCATATTTCCCACGCCATCGCGGAGTTGCTGAGCATTCCCGCGCCGGACCTCGAAACGGGCGCGTTGAGTGAGGAGGCGTTCATTCCGGGGAAGGCGGCCACGGTCAGTGGCGCGGTAGCCTCCAAGCTCCAAGACATTGCCGAAAAAGCGGCCCCGTTGGCCACGGCTCCCGGTAGCCCCCGGGCCAGCTGCGGCGGTAACGAGCAGGACTGCGCGGCGTCGTTCATCGATGACTTTGCAGCTCGCGCCTACCGTCGCCCGCTGACCGCGGAGGAACGCACCAGCCTGCTCGCGGTGTTCAAGGTCGGGCGCGATACCGACGCGACGTACCAGGGCGGAGTCAGCTTGGTCATCGAGACCGTGCTGCAGTCACCCAGCTTCCTCTACTTGGGCGAGCTAGGCAGCAAGGTTGGGGAGCAATTCCAACTGTCGGGCTTCGAGGTGGCCAGCAAGCTCGCGTTCTTCTTGAGGGATGGTTTGCCCGACGCCGGGCTCTGGCAGGCCGCGCAAAGTGGAGCGTTGGATACGGAGCCTGGCATCGCCGCCCAGGTCGATCGTTTGCTGACAGAGCCAGCCGTGCGCCAGAACCTGTCGCACCTGTTCTCGCGCTTCTTCCAGCTCGACGAGATCGTGACGCTGGATCGCCCACAGCTGCCGCAGTGGCCCGCGCTGGCGAAAGACATGCACCTCGAAGCGACGAGCTTCGTGAACGACGTGCTTTGGCAAGGCGGCGGCACGCTTTCGGAGCTCTTGACGTCGCGCAAAGCCTCAGTAAGCCCGGCGTTGGCGGCATTCTATGGTTTGGCGGCCGGCGCGCCGGGGCCCCTGCAAGTCACTTTGCCCGAAAACCGCTCGGGCATTCTGACGCGCGCTGGTGTGATGGCAGCCAAGGCCGACACCAACCAAACCTCCGTCGTGTATCGTGGCTTGCAGGTGGCACGTGGCTTGTTGTGCGTCGATACGCCGCCGCCGCCAGCTTCAATCGTAGCGCAGATTGAGGCTTCCAAGGACGAGGTCGTGACCGAACGGGCGCGCTCCGAAAAACGGCAGACGACACCGCCGTGCAGTGGGTGCCACGGTTTTTTCGACCCTTTCGGGGTCGCGTTCGAGCACTACGACAGCGTCGGTCGCTACCGAGACGTCATCACGATGCCGACCGGCGACGTGCCGGTCGACTCCTCGTGGGACATTCAGATCGCCGACATTCAAGGCCCCGTGAAAGACGCCGTCGAGTTGTCGCAGCGCTTGAGCCAAAGCAAAGCGGCGCGCGAGTGCATGAGTCGCCAAATGGCGTCCTACGCT
This sequence comes from Myxococcales bacterium, assembly GCA_043752365.1. Classification (GTDB taxonomy): domain Bacteria; phylum Myxococcota_A; class Polyangia; order Polyangiales; family Polyangiaceae; genus PMG-095. Next base: position 17,302 of record JAYUYU010000742.1, read on the forward strand.
ATCGGAGAAAAGCTGACGACCGACCAGGCTTGCACGGTAGCGGCGGTGGCGCAGCGCTTCGAAGCCAGCGGCGGTGATCTCCGCAGTCTGATCAAAGACGTTGCTTTGTGGCCCGCTCTGCGCACGCGCAAGGCCGCCCCGTAACGGCCCCGACAGCAAGAAAGTCCCAGGAAAATGCCCCCCCAACACGATTTTCTTACACGCCGCGGGCGCCGTTGGTTTCTTGGCGTAGCAGGCGGCTCGCTCGGGCTTGCGTACCTGTTGCAGCGCGGCATTGGGCGCGCGGAAGGCGAGGCTGCTCCGAAGCGCCTGATGATTCTGCACCGCCCCGACGGCACGATTCGCAAAGATTGGCTGCCGGGTGGCCAGCGCGGAAAGATTTTGGAGCCGTTCGCGCCTGTCTGGAGCTACGCGGTCGCGCTCAAGGGCATGGACATCAAGCCGGGGAACAATGGCGACGGGGCTGATCCACACGGCAAGGGCCTGACCACGATCATGACCGGGGCTCACCTTTCTACGAAGACGCCCCAGGGTAGCGATGACGGCAAGTGGAACACCGCTCCGTCGCTCGACCAAACATGGTCGCGCGAATCGGCCGTGTTCAACGGTACGCCCATACCTAATTTGAACATTGGCGCCAACGGCGTGATGGACAACCTTCAGGAACCTCAGAATCGCACGCTGTCGTTCGCCGGTCCCGAGCAGCCCCTGTATCCTGTGATCAGCCCGTACGACGTTTACAAGCGGGTGTTCGGTGACACCATCTTGCCGGGCGGGGACGCTGACGCAAAGGCCAAGGCCTTGGCGCGGTTGCGGCTGCGGCGTGAGACCGTGCTGGCGCAGGTCAGTGCCGACCTTGCGCGCGTAAAGCAGCAATTCCCCGCCAGTTTTCGCGCTGATTTGGAAGCGCACGAGGCCGCCATTCGCGAGCTCGAGCTGCAGCTCGATCGCACGCCTGGCACCAACCCCAGCTGCATTCCGCCCAGCCTACCCCAAGGCCTAGCCATCAACGACACGAACAACTTGAAAGCACTGCAAATTGCCGAGGCGCAGTTTGCGATCGTTCAAGCAGCATTCGCCTGTGACTTCACGCGCATGGTCACGTTCATGTGGGGTACCGGCGCCTCGGCAATGAGCTTCCCCGAGTTCGGCATCGGCAACCACCACGGCTCGTCACATGACGACACCGCTGACGCCGCACTTTCGAAGGCCGATGAGTGGTTCTCGGCCCACACGGCGCCGTTCATCGAAGGCCTAATGAAGACGCCCGAGGCGAGCGGCGGCAAGCTGCTCGATAACACCTTGGTCTGGTACATCAACGAGTGCGCGGTCGGCGTGACCCACAACCAAACGGACATGCCGTTCGTGCTCTTCGGTGGCGACGGCGTAGGCCTCAAAAACCGCGGGCGCGTCGCCGACGTCTCGGGCACCACCAGCAACGACCTGTGGCTCTCTATCGCCCCCAGCTTCGGTATGCCCGGGGTTACCAGCTTCGAAACCGCCTACACGGGGCCCATTCCCGGCCTGTTCGGTTGAGCAGCTGACCGCCGCCGCACTCGCGAAAATTGGCTGTTTCTCGCGCGGGCCGCAGTAGCGTATAGCAAGTGGGTGGGTCGCCGCTTCGGCAGTTGGCTGGTCGCTGCATCGCTTGGTCTCTGCGAGGCCTTTACGGTTCGCTGCGCGCTAGCCGAACCCGAAAGCCGCCCGGTACAGCAGCCGCTGGCCGTGGTGTTCGTGCGGGCCGCTACGGCCACTGCCCTGGCTGCGGGTAGGGGCACCCCGGCCGACTTGGCCGGCTTCGACGCCGTGGAAGGTCAGCTGCGGGAGCTTGCGCTGCTGGTGGTGGCGGTGCCCGCCATCGACGACCAGGCCTTGGCGAGCCAGGCGTTTCGAGCGGCCGAGCTCGCTCGCCAGCACGACGCCGTCGGCACCGTGTGGTTCCGTGAGGGAGACGACCGACAGCTGCGGGTCTTCGTCTACGACGCCAAACACCGACAGGTCACGAGTCGTTTGCTGGCCGGCGCGGACACGGCCGCAAAAGAGGAAGTGGCGGTGGTACTTCGCTCAGCCATCTTGGCGCTGATGGCCGGCCAGGCCACCGCACTCGAGCAGGTCACGCTTCGGCCCGCACCCGCGGCCCCAGCGGTCCTTATGCCCAAGCTACAACCGCCGAAAAAGCAGCGCCTGCTGGCTGGGCTGGCCTACGTCGCCACCAGCTACGCGGCGGGCACGTTCCAGCACGGCTTGCAGTTACTCGCCGCCGGTGAGGTCACTTCCCGAGCGCTGCTGGGTTTGCAATTCACCTGGTTCGAACAGTCTAGACTGACTGGCGCTGGCGCTAGTGCGCAACTTCAGCGCTTCCCTCTAGAGCTGTTCCTTGGCTATGCCTTCGTGGAAAGCCACCAGCTGCGGGTATTCGCTGAAAACGGCTTCCAGCTCGAGGTCGTTCGCCGCACCGCGTCGATAACGGACGCGCGGCTCGAGGCGACGCCCCCGCAAAGCCGGGTTCGCTTTGCGCTCGCGCCGCGCTTGCGCGCCGCTTTCGAAGCCGCAAGTAGCTTGCTGGGCTTCGCGGCCCTGGGTGCCGACATCACCACCGACCGCTACGACTACGTAGTACACTCCAGCGGTGGCTCCGTCCGGCTTGCGACGCGAAATCTTCGGCCCCGGCTCGACGCCGGCCTCGCCGTCAGGTTTTGATGAAGCCGGCTCAAAAGTTTCTTACCCCAACACCCTGGCGAGCGGTACCGAAGCTGCCACCACGTCCGAGTCAGCTGCCCAGCGCTGGCAGCACGATCACCATCTCATGCAGCGTGTTGCCGCCAAGGACCAAGCAGCCGAAGAAGAGCTCGTGCGGAGGGTATTGGGGCGCGCCAAGACCGTCTGTCGCTCGCTGCTTGGCACGCGGGGCGAGCACGCGGACGCCGCTCAAATGGCGGTCGAGGCGGTACTTCGGAGCGCCCCACGCTTCCGAGGCGAGTGTTCACTCGAGACTTGGACCGAGCGTATTGCGGCCCGTACCGCGTTGCGGATGGGCCGCAAACAGCGCTTCTTCGAGCTTTTCTCGCGGCAAGACGACGAAGAGCTCCAGGCTCTGCCAAGCGCGCCGGCCGAAACCGGCCAAGAGGCGCTACCGCGACCGCTTCAGGACTACCTCGACGCGCTCCCCGAAGCTCGGCGCGAAGTTCTGGCACTGCGCTACCGGCTCGACTACTCGCTCGTCGAAATTGCCGAGGCGACTGGCCTGAAGGTCGACACGGTCAAGTACCGACTGAAACAGGCGCTAGCGCAACTTCGCGCCTTGGTGCGGCGCGACCTTGCGCTGCGCGGGAGGCCCACGTGAACGGCGTCGAGCAAGACCCGCTGCTCGAAGAGGGCACGTTCGACGCTGTCGAGCGTGAGTTGCTGCGCGGCCCGCAGGCTCGCTTGGCCGAAACAGGTGACGCCGACCGAGCCCTGGCAAAGCTCGTGGTGCAGCGCTTTCGGGCAGGTGAGCGGCGTCGACTCCACGGCATCTATGCGGGCGCAGCCCTGGGCGTTGCGGCCGCGACAACGTTGGTGTGGGGCCTGCGTGGTGCGCTCACACCGACGGCGTTGCCGTCCCGGCCCGAGCCCGCGACGGCATTCAGTCCCCTTTTGCTGGCGTCCGGACAAGTCGTCGTTTCGGGTCAGGCTGCGGTCGCACTGGGTGAGCCTCTAGCCGCTGGAGTACCGGCGCAGCTAAGCGCTGGAGCTTGCTTGCGTGCCGGCTCGAGCCTGCGGTTGTGCTCGGAGCGCGGAGCCACGCTGAGGCTGCCAAGCTTGGGCGCTCGCTGGGACATCGCGCTCGAGGCCGGCGGGGTCACGGCCGAGCTCGCACCCATGGCGGCCGGGTTCACGGTACGGACACCGCACGGCACGGCCTCGGTAGTGGGTACCGTGTTCAGCATGTCACTGGACGCCTCGGGCGCGTTCAGCAGCGTCAGCGTCGCGCGTGGCAGTGTGCGCTGCCACAATACGGCCTCCGGTGAGGAGGTCGCGTTGGCGGCGGGCGAACGAGCCGCGCTCGGTAAAAGCTTGCAGGTTTTCAGGAGTGAGCGCCCAGGTGAAGCGGCTGTGGCGGAGCCTGGCGCGCTCGTCGCGGAAGCGCAGGCCCCTGGTGCAAGCAGCCCCGCAGTAACGGGGGCGCAACCGCCTGCGCGCGACGTCGCCCCACGCCCAACATCAGAACGCGCGAGCGCGCAGGACCTATTGCAGCGGGCTCGTCAGCAGCGGGCTGCGCGGCGCTACGTGGAGGCGGCTCAGTCCTATCGCCAGCTGCTCAAGGCCTTTCCCGGGTCGACCGAAGCACGTGCGGCGCTTGTCTCGCTCGGCCAGCTAGAGCTCGGTCAGCTGGACCGCCCCGAGGCGGCTTTGCGCTCCTTTCAGGCGTACATGGCTCACCCAGGCACGCTGCAGCAAGAGGCAGAAGCCGGTGCTATCCAAGCGCTTGGAAGGTTGGGCCGCAAGGCTGATGAACGCCGCGCCATCGAAGGATTTCTGCGGCGCTACCCCAAGAGCATTCAGGCAGGGCCGCTCACCGAACGCTTGAAGCAACTCTGAGATGCGGCTGCCCGACTGGTCGAGCCTGCTCGGCGCCGCCATCGGCCTGGCGCTCTTGGCCTGCAGCACCAGCGACGATCTAATCGCGACGCCCAAAGCAACGGTGGTGTCGCCGTGCGCGCTCGCGGCGGGCGCCACCCCCGCGCTTTCACGCTACGACTTCGAGGACGCGGAGGGTGCGACCACGCTGCGCGACTCACGAGGCCTTGCGGACGCGCAAGTAACGGGCGGTGCCTTCGCGTCGACGCCGGGCCCAGCGGGTTGCGGCAACGCGCTTTTTTTCGGAGCAAATGGGCTATACGCCGTCATTCCGAACCTACCAGAGTGGGACCTGGACGAGGGCTCCATAGACTTCTGGTTCCGGGTGCCTAACGCGACTGGCACTTACGGCATTTTGGGGCGTGATCACCAGGGCACAGACTTACCGGGACACT
>JAYUYU010000743.1:0-9890 GCA_043752365.1 Myxococcales bacterium
GGGCTCGAACTTGTACCCGACGTCGCGCGAGCAAAGCGCGCAAGCCGAAGCGCGCATCCGTGAGCTGGAAGCAGAGCTCGCTCGTCGCGGCTAGCCGAAGGTTGCGCGCCAAGCCGAGTGCGCGCCCAGCAATTGCAGCGCGCGCGCCGTGAGTGATTTGCCCGGCTCACTGCGCGGCCAAGTCGACGCGCCCGAGGGATGCGGCAGCGGAATCACGTCCATGCGTTGCCTTCCGCGTAAAATCTCGAACGACTTACCAATCTGCTCGACCAGCTGCAGGCTAGGCAAAAATTGTTGAATTGCCAGCCGCCCAATCGGAATCAGCAACGTCGGCTGCAGCAGCGTAAGCTCCCGCTCCAGCCATGGCCGGCAATTGGCCACTTCCACATCCGACGGCACGCGGTCGCCCCCACGCGGATTCTTGCCCGGAAAACAGCGGCACGTCGCCGCCATGTAAACGCGCTGCCGAAACTCGGCCTCGTCGACGCCCAGCGTCGCAAACCACTTGAACAGCTGCTTACCCGCCGTCCAAGCAAACGGCCGCCCCAACACCGGCTCCTTGTCGCCCGGCGCCTGCCCCACCAGCAAAATCTTCGACCGCACCGGCGGGCCGACGACCGGCGGCGGCACCATGTTCGGGCAGCGTCGGCATGCGCGCAGCGCGGCCTGGTGCTCTTCGATTAGGGAGAGCCGGCGCACAGCTCAGAGCTTCGGCTCTCGGCCGCGCTGGCCGTTCCACACGTCGACAATTGTCAGCAGGTCGCGGTTCTCGGCGACAACGAAATACACGTGGCATTTCGACTTCTCGAGTAGTAGCCGACGCAGATGGGGCCGCTTGGTCGTTCCGCAGGGCGTGCCCGACTGCCCAACGGTCTCGAGATGTTTCACCGCGTCGAGAAATTCCCGCGCGTAGAGCGCCGGATCGTCACCGTGTCGTGCCCAGCGCAAGTTGATCCGATCCGAATTTCGGCGCGCGCGTTTCGAAATCTCGACGTTCACCTCGTGTTCGCCAGAAGTCGTTCAGCGTAGGCCGTCGCGTCTTCCACATCGCCACGCTCGATGTCGCGAAAGCCTTCTTCGATCGACTCCTCCAGCTCGGCGCGTTCCTCAGGGTCCATGCCTGCCCAGGGATCATTCGTCATCAGCTGCAACTCCACCGGCGTGCCCTCCGGCAAGTTGGCGGGTTCGTCACTGACGAAGTAGCCGTTTCGGACATGTGCTTTCACCGGTGCCATGCGGCCACCATACTACCTCGTTTCTCTTGGTTTCGCCCGTCAGAGCTAGTCGAAAAAGGCGGGGCAGGCGCTGCTCGACAGGCACGACGACTACTTGCCATGATCACCGATTGGGCCGCAGTGACTGCCAAGGGAGATTGGCCGGGACGGTCGTACTTGGTAACCCGGCGCTGCACTCAACGGCGGTTCTTGCTCAAGCCGTCGCAACGCACCAATCAGCTCACGCGCTACGGCCTGGCTGTGGCGGCCAGCAACACAGGCGTGCTGCTTCACGCCGTCTGCTTCGCGCAGCCCGCGGCCGCGACGGCGCCACCGTCTGTGTCGCCGCGCTCGCACGACATCTGCCTCAACCCCAGCCCTGAACGGTTACCTCGTCGGGCGCGATAAATGTGCGCTTCGCTGACGGCGCTTACTACCTCATCGGCCTTGCCGTGAGCGGCGCGCACGACATCAGCGTACTCGAGACCGCGGCCCCGGCCCCGGCCAGTTTCGGTGTGTGGCTCGGCGGATTTTCTTACACGTTCGGACTACCTCCGACCATTCCCGATTTGGTCGAAGTCGGGCCTGGCTTGGTTAGGGAACGGCCTCGCGCTCCGGGTGCATAGTGCGCTGCCTTGAGCGCCCCGCTTTGGTAAAAGACGCTGGGCTGCGGATATTCTCTGCTCGCGATCGGTCAATTGACCACCTCGCGGCCTCCAACTAGCTGCGGCCCCGGCGGGTACCAAACCTAGACGGAGCTCGGGGCCGATTTGGCTGCAGATTCTGTTACGCTAGGTGTGGGATGTCCGTGTGGATCAATTCGCGACGAGCTTTGCTTGCCCTGGCCTTGCCGGGGACGGCATGCAGCATTTATGGAACGGACCTGTTGGAGTCCGCGTCAGCTGTTCAGGGCGGGGGCGGCGGCGGAGCAGTTGCTGGAAGCGAGAGCGCAGGCGCTGGCGGTGTCGTAGGTGGCAATGGCAACGGTGGAACGACGCCGGAGCCGCCTGCCGCCGGTGACGGCGGTGGCGGTGGTGAGGGCGGTCAGGTTCCTGACCCGCCTACGGTGCCGTACCTCACGGTCGCCATCGGCGCGCCGAGCATCTCGGTGTCTTTGACGAGCGAGGGTTCGCTGGACTGGGCACATTGGGGGCTGAGCGATGCTGCTAGCTACAATCATAAGGCCGGGGTGATGTCGCAGTTGCTGGACTTCAAGCCTAGCGGCTCCGCGACGCCAGTTCGGTACCTTGACGGGCCGACCACTTTCAATTGGTCAGACGGCACGCCCAGCGCAAGCGGTGTCACCAATGACGGAACGTCGTGGAAGGGAGTCGGTCAAGGCTTCGAGCTGACGGTCGCGGCGGCGCTGAAGGTGCGAAGGCTGCGCGTGTACCTGGGTGTCTTCGACGGTACCGGTCAAATGAAGGCGGCGCTGTCCGATCCGCGCGCCAATGCCGTCGGAGACGATCGCTTTACCAGCAATAGCGGGATGTGGAGCCTGCAAGTCGTCAATATTGACTATGGCAATGCCGATAAACCGGACACCACGATGACCGTTAGCTGGAAGCTGGACGCCGCGCCGGGTCAACAGTCCGCTGTCAGTATCACTGCACTTACGCTGGCCGGCGGCTAGCCAGCAGCCGTAGCGTGGCTCACGGCACCGGGCTGGCTGAGCCGAGCTCGATGGCAGCCAGCGTGTCGCTGCTGGCGCCGTCTCGATCGAGTTTGTCGCCCAGCCCGAGCTGACCTTCCGAATTCGCGCCCCAGCATGTCACCTCGCCTTGCTCAAGGAGCGCGCAGCCGTGATGGTTCCTGCGCCCACCTGAGGCGGACATCTGCAACGCGCGGGCCCCAAGCTCGATCACGCTCGCTTTGCTGCGGCCGTCCTGAGCGTCGATTGGCCAGCAACGGACTGAGCCATCCGACAACAACGCGCAACCTCGCGCACCACCGACGGCCAAGCGCTCGGGCGTTGCCGCCGTTCCGAAGTCGACCGGTGGCAAGATGCGTGACTGCTCACTGGCGTGGGCGGTGACCTGCCAACAGCGCACCGTTCCATCATTGAGTCGCGCGCAGGTGTGAAGACCGCCGGCGGCGACGTCCAGCGCACTGATACCTAGCTCCAAGGGCGGCAAAGCGTCAGGCGTGACGGCTGGGTCTTCGTACGCGAGCTCCCAGCCCCAACACTTGAGGGTACCCGACTCGAACACGGCGCAGGTATGTAGCGAGCCCGCCGCCAGGCGAGCCACGCGCGCCCCGCCGACGTTGACTGTCGGCAACTTGTCGCCCATCTCGCCGCTCGAGCCGCCTTTCAGCAAGACGTCCGCGAGCCCGAGCTGACCGTTCGCATTGCTGCCCCAGCACTTGACTAGCCCTCCGCTGAGCACGGCGCACGAATGATTGCTACCGAGCACCAGCTGCTCCACTTGCGCACTTGCGCCCAAATCCACCAGCGGCAGCGCCTCTCCCATGTCACGGGGATAGCCTCCACGGTCGATGAAGTTGCCGAGCCCCAGTTGGCCAAAGTCGTTGTCGCCCCAGCACTTGACACCGCCGACGACCAGCGCGCAGGTGTGAGAATCTCCGCCGGGCACTACGTTCGTGACGACTTGCCCGTTGCCCAAGTCAACGGTTGGCAGGCGGTCGCCCATCTCGTTGGGGTCGTCTCCGCGGCTCTCGCTATCTTGCAGCCCCAAAGCTCCAAAAGAGTTGGCGCCCCAGCATTTGAGACCCGTGGCGAGCAGCGCACAACTGCGGCGACCACCTACTGCCACGGCTTGGACGGCGACTGCTCCACTCGCTCCGCCCGACCCCGCCATACTACCCATTCCTCCGGCAGCAGTGCTGCCAGCTGAGCCAGCTACGGGAGTAGGCACCGTAGGCGTCGGCTCCGTCGGTTCAGGTGCGTCTCGCGACGCGCTTGGAAGGCTGGTGCGCGCTCCGCAACCGGCCAGGCCGCACCACCCAGCTATTATCCAGACGGCGATGTGCGACTTCATCAGCAAAACGAGCCTGGGTTGCAAAAAAAAAGCCCCGCGCTGGAGGTCGCGGGGCTTTCGTCTCAAGTTGAGTGCTGAACGATTAGGGCTTGAGTTCGACCTTCGCGACCGTGACGTGCACCATTTGCGCGTGGAACGGCTGCTGCGCTTGGTTCACGACGTTGAAGCTGGCGTTGACCGGCTTGCTGCCGTAGGTGGCCGGAACTGCCAGGCCAGGCTCGTTCGGAACGGGACGCGCTGCCGGGCAGTTGGCGCCGTTGTCGCCGGGGCCGCAGTTGTTGATGGCGCGGCAATTCGAGTCCTGATTCAGGTACTTGATCACGCCTTGGCCGGGGACGTCGAAAGTGGCCTCGTAGCCAATCGCGACCGTCTGATGCGACTCGAAGCCGGACATTTGCGGGTACGAGTTGAGGTAGTAGTGCTGGACCGGAGTCGTGCCGTCGGGCTGGAACACCGAGAGCTTGTACACGTTGTAGCTGCTCTCAATGGGGGAGCCGCCTACGTGCCACGCATCGCCACCGGTCGCGGAGTTGGCGTCGTCGTAGTTGGCACCGTCGCGGCGCATGCCGCCTTGGTAGTACTTGCCCTCAACGATGCCGTTGACCTTGATGGTCACGCTGTACATCTTGCCGGCCTCGCCGCCCATTTTGAACTGCTCGGCAAAGGTGCTGCCCTTGTCCTCGAAGTTGTCAGCGCCCTGATTCGGGCACGCGCCCTGAACGGTCAGGCAGTCGTGCTGCTGCACCTCAGTGCAAGCAACCAGGTAGAACGAGCTCAGCCAAGCGAAGCCGTGCTCGTTCTTGGTGCCAGCAAAGATTTCTGGGGTGATTGGGCCGGAGCCACCGGAGCCGGCCGAGCCGCCCGAACCGCCCGAACCGCCCGAACCGGCCGTTGGAGTCATGCCGCCCGAGCCGGCCGTTGGACCCTTGCCGCCCTGGCCTGCGCCACCACCACCCACAGTGCTGCTGCCTGCAGTGGGAGCGCTGCCGGCAACGGGTGCGGAGCCAGCGGAGCCGCCTGTCGCCTTGCCCGCCGTCCCATAGTCCGTTCCACTGTCCGTAGAGCAGGCGCCGGAAGCGGCAATCACGAAGATTGGTAGTAGATAGAGACTTTTAGTGAGCAGCTTGCGGTTCATGCGGGATCCTCCAGCGTTCAGTTAATTCAGGGGCTCGGTAACGGGCGCCGAGGCGCCAAGACTATGAGTGCACGCGGCACGTTTTATTAGGTGCGCCGAACTCGGTAAAACGGACCAGACTACTTTGTTGCCGACAGGACCTAAAATCCTTCGACAAATGCAACCCGGTCGCCCGTCTAGCCGCGTCCACTGTATTGTGCCTCATGCACTGACAAGCGCCAGTGCCCGGCGAACCAGAAGATTATATCTAGCAGAAGGCGGACATCACTGCTAGGGTCAACCAGTTGGGGAGAGACAGAAACCAGTCAACAGACTGCCTACTCTGCTGTTCCTCACTCGCTGCGTCGATTCTCGTAAGGACCGCGTTACCTTCCGCCATACATACGCGCGGATAGACAGCTGGACCCACCCCATCATAAGGAACGCCCAAGTGAAACTCAGGCTGTTTAGAGATCTAGGCTCGATGAAATTCGCCAGCTGCGTGCTGGCGGCAGGCAGTTACCTACTTGCGACGGCACCTGCCTCGGCAGAGGTCACGCTAGGTGAGGTCAAAGGCTGGGAAGCCTTCACCACTGGTCGGGTGAATGGCTTTCTCACCTACGCCGCGGGTGACGGCTCACCCATTGACGCCATGGGCGCCCCGAACACTGTCGCCGGCGGCGGTTTACCGACCACCAAAGACCGCGTTCAGGCCAAGGACGCCATGGGCATGGCCATCCCGAGTGATCAAGGGTCAGTTAGCAAGTGGCGTCTCGCCAGCGGATTCATTCCGAACGTGCTGACTCTGGGTGTCCGCAATAAGATGACAGAGGACCTCAAGCTGACGGCCGTTACCTCGCTTTGGGGAACGATCGAGACCAGGGGTCAACGCAAATACGAGCTGATTCAAGCCAACTTCAACGAGGCCTACCTCGATATGAGCGGTTCTTGGGGCGCGGTTCGCGCCGGCAAGACGCTCTCGTTGGTTTCGCGTGGCAGCTTCCAGCTGCACTACGACTACGGCTATCGCTACGGCGTGGGCGCGCAGTTCACACTGGGGCCGGATCCAGCCCAAAGCTACGGGCTCGTTGGGTTCGGCATGCCCGTGGCGACCTACAGTGCCGGCATTTACTACACCACCCCCAACTTGGCCGGCCTCAAGGTCAACTTGGGCGTCTTCGACGCCACCCACTACGACACCGTCTGGGAGCGCACCAACACGCCGCGCCCCGAGGCGGAGCTGACCTACGATTTTGCGACGCCCAACTTCAAGACGAACGTCTTCCTCAACGGCGGCTTTCAAAAGCTGTACAAGCAGAACAACGACAAGGACAGCGCCACGCTGTGGGGCATGGCCGCCGGTGCGCGCCTCGAGTTCGGACCGATTCACGTCGGCGGCAACTACTTCATGGGCAAAGGCATCGGCTTGACTCACGCCTTCGCTCAGGCATCGGGCCACATCGGAACACTAGTTGGTCCTAAGGTGACGGTTAACCCGATCACGATGGCCGAAGTGACCTCCGAGGAGCTGCGTCAATTCGACGGCTTTGCCGCGCTGGTCCAATACGGGGGCAAGCTTTTCGACGTCAACCTGGCCTTCGGACAGTCGCGCGTGCATCAGCTGGACATCGACAAGGCGCAGTTGGCGCTGGCGCCCGGCCCTGCGCTGATCAAGACGCAGACCGCGATTGGTGCTGGGTTCGTGTTCCACGCGACCGAAAACCTGCACCTCGACATTGACTACCTGAGGGCAATGTACCGCTGGTACAGTACGGCCAAACAGGACGTCAATTTCCTCAACTTGGGCGCCACCATCGACTGGTGAAGTAAGTGATGAACCTTCCATTCATCGCCAGGGCCCGCCAATCTGGCAAGGGCTTATTGGTCGCTGGTGCGACATTCGCCTGCTGCCTGCTCGGCTCCAAGCCGGCAGCTGCAGAAATCATCGTCGGTGAAGCCGGCGGCTGGGAAGCGTACTCGACCGGTCAGGTCGACGCCTTCCTCACCTACGCTTTCGGCGACGGCTACCCGGTTGCCCCCGTCGACGCCACCGGCAACCCCATCTCTCGAACCATCATCGGCGGCGGTGGTGTGGGCGAGGTCTACGGCCGCATTCCCGATACTGACCCGATGGGCAACCCCATCCCCGGCCGCCAAGGCACGATGGAGCAGTGGCGCGTCCGTACGGGCTTCTCCCCCAACGTTTTCGGCTTCGGGGTGCGCAAGCAGGTCACTCCAACGCTCAAGCTGCGAGCGCACTTTTCAATCTGGGGCAGCATCGAAACCCCCGGCATGCGCAAGTACTGGCCGATCGACGCTGATTTGAAAGAGGGCTACGGCTCGATCGAGACCAGCTACGGCAACGTGACCATCGGACGTCACCTCGGCCTCTTCTCGCGCGGCATCGTAGAGATGGACTTTCTCTACATGCACCAGTACGGGGTCGGCTTTCACGGTGGGAGCTTGGACGCCACGGGCCCCACTGCCGGCATGATTGGATTCGGCGTTCTTGCCGCATTTTTTCAACCCGGCTTCACGTACACGTCACCCAAGCTGGCAGGCCTGCAGCTCAACGTCGGCGTCTACGACCCAGTTCAGATCGCTGGCTCTTGGGAGGTTTCAAAAACACCTCGCCCAGAGTTCGAGCTGACTTGGGACACTAAGAGCGGCAACACCTTCGCCAAGCTGTTCGTCAACGGCGCCTATCAAAAGCTGTACTTGATTTCCGCTGCGGACGACGAAACCGCCATGGGCGTCGGCGGTGGTGGACGTGTCGAGGTCGGACCGTTTCACCTCGGTGCGGGCGGTCATTATGGCCGCGGCTTGGGCCTTTACTACGCGCTCGAAGGCGGACCGACTTCGGTCGGTTCCATCTCGGTCGCGCCAGGCCAAAAACCGCTCGAGCTACGCACGTTTAGTGGCTTCGCGGCGTTTGCGCAGTACTCCCCCGGCAAGTTCGACATCAACCTTGGCTTCGGTCAATCGCGCGTCAACTTGCTCGATTCCGACAAGATCGGGTCAGTGGCGGCTTCTAACACTGTCATCAAAACGTCGACGGGGCTCTCAGCCGGTTTCGTCTACCACGTGACCGATCACCTGCATTGGGACATTGACTACATGCGCGCCATGTTCCGTTGGTACAAAGGCGAAAAGCAGGACGTCAACTACGTGAACACGGGTGTGACGCTCAATTGGTAGGAGCTGGTGCGCCGAACCCGGCTTGCGTGATGCCATCCAGAATCTGACTGTAGGAAAGCATCATGTCGAGCCGGGCGTCGGCGTGCGCCCATTTGACCTTGCCTGCGTGATCAACCACGAGAACGGCAGGGTTCGTGTAGCGGACTAGCTCGCCTTTGGCGTTGAGCGGAAGCTTCAGCTTTTCGCGGGCTGCCACGGCGACGTCCTTGTCGTCGAAACGACCTTCGAGCTTGAACGCGCGGGTGATACTGCGATCTGGATCCGCCAACGTGGGCCAGGTGAGCCCGTGGATCGACATGGTCTGCGCCATCTGCGCTGGCGTGTCATTGCTGATGAACAGGAAGCGCGCGCCGCTATCGCGGAGAGCTTGCGCTTGAACCGAGAGTGCCCGCAGCTGGTAGGCGCCGAACGCATCGAACTCGCCGCGGTAAAAAATCAGAACCAGCGGCCCTTGTCCGGGAGCCAGGTCACGGAGACGCACCGGCTTGCCATCCGCGCCGAGACCGGACACGTCGGGGACTGCTTGGCCGACCGGAACGCCAACTCCCCGCGGCAGGAAGCCATGCTTCCCCCAGGCCGGGCACAAGTGGGAAAGCATGACCGGCTCAGCCGCCGCCGCGCTCGCAGTGGCGACGGGAACCGGTGGGGTAGCAACCAGTGGCGCCGCGGAGGCTGAGCCGACGGTTGGCTGCGACTGGCTCGCGGGTTTGCTGCAGCCGTTCAGAAGCAACAGCTCCAGCAAGCAGGCGGCAGGCAGCAAGGCTTGGGGCTTGGGCAGGGGCATGGCCTTTCTTGGCATTTCAACGGGGTCTACTGCAACTTCAGACGCGCGTTAGCGGCGACCGTAGGCCGCGTTCACGCATGTTTGGTCTAGCGAAAAGCGGCTAGCACTGATAAGGTCCAATCGGTTGCCTGTCCGCGAAAGTAGCCATGTAACAACCTGGCTGCTTCTTCCGAGGCTCGGCTGACGGTGCGCACGCGAAAGTTGGTTGGCGAAACTTCGCTCCAGCCATGAACACGCCTGAAAGTGCTCGTTCGCAAACCCCCGTCAGCAACTCTAGCGCCGCGCTTCCTACAAACGAGTGACCGTCTTTGGGGTCCTCCCGAGACTCTGGTGAGATCGACATGAAGCTCAAAGGAAAGACGAGTTTTAGAAAGTCGATCAGCGTCAGGTCCCGCCAGTCACTACCCCGCGTGGTCCCTCTGTCTCTATCTCTCGTATCCAGCTGCTCCGCGGAAGAGCGCGCGCGAATCAACGCATCGACGAACTGACTTGTCCTAAGCTGCTCGGCCTGACTCGCTTGTGCGTCGGGCCGGGGGGCTGAACGAACGCAAGCGACAAAAACCCGAGGATTGTGGGACATG
>JAYUYU010000744.1:0-9864 GCA_043752365.1 Myxococcales bacterium
TGGTTACGAGGTTAACCCCAGTTTCCACAGCCCCTATCACGACTACTAATAATTTAAATTTAAGAGATCTAAGAGTCTGAAGCGTCTGCCTGCGCACCAGCCAACCCGACCGCAGCCAGGCCAACGCGACCAGCGCCGAACCACTGGCGCTTCAGCGGCCGCCCGGTTACACGTCGGCCCCCATGCACGTTGTCGTGAGCAAGAAGGACCTGCTCCGAGTCCTCGGGCGCTGTCAGGGCGTCGCCGACAAGAAAAGCACCATGCCCGTTTTGGGCAACGTGCTGCTCGAGGTCGCGTCGCCGAACGAGCTGCGACTCGCAGCGACCGACTTGTTCGTTTCCGTGAGCGGCAAGATCCCCGCAAAGATCGAAAGTGGCGGATCCATCGCGCTTGGTGCGCGTGAGTTGTTCGACCGCGTTCGCATGATGCCCGACGGGCAAGTCGCGCTGCAGGTCACGGGCACGCAAGCCGTGATTCGCGCGGTCGGCTCGGCGCGCCGTTTCACGCTGCACGGCGTGCCCGGCGAAGAGTTTCCGTCGCTGCCTGTGCCCGACGCCAAAGCAACCGTCGCGACGCTCGACGTCGTGACGCTAGCGTCGCTGATCGCCGCCACGCACTTTTCGATTTCGACCGACGAGACTCGGCTGCACCTGAACAGCGCGCTGTTCGAGTGGGACAACGACCGCGTACGCATGGTGACCACGGACGGTCACCGCTTGAGCAAGCTGGAAGTGGTCGTGAAGGGCAAGCACGAGAGCGCCACGATGCTAATCCCGCTCAAGGGCGTGCAAGAGCTTCGCCGGCTGTGCGAAGAAGCGCTCACCGAGGGCAAAGACGGCGTCGACGCCTCCGAGATCAAGATGGTCCAGAGCGGCCCCAATGCGTTCTTCGAGCTGGCCGGTTTCATGTTCAGCGTGAAGCTGGTCGACGCGCAGTTCCCGCCGTACCAGCAGGTCATTCCCGAGCACAGCGAACGTACCGTACGTGCTCAACGCGCCGCTCTGACCGACGCGCTCCGCGCGGTGTCGGTGGCGGCCAGCGACCGTACCGGCGGCGTAAAGCTCACGCTCGGCGGCGGCAAGATTCGCTTCGAGAGCGAAAGCCCCGACAGCGGCGAAGGCTTCGACGAAGTGGCCGCGGACTATAACGGTCCTGAGGTCACGGTCGGCTTCAACGCCCGCTACTTCTTGGACGTGCTGGGCGCCATCACCGACGAAGAGGTCGCGCTGGGTATTTCCGGCGAGCTCGACCCCGCGGTGATCAAGCCTGCCAGCGACAGCGCCAACAAGAGCTACCAAGCCGTGATCATGCCGATGCGGATTTGATGGGCGCGCTTGGCGTCGCCAGCCTCCGCTTCGAAAAGGCTCGCCTCGCGAGCTTCCGCAACATCGCCTCGGCTAGCCTGGAGCCTAGCCCGGCCCTCAACCTGATTTGGGGCGACAATGGTCAGGGCAAGACCAGCATCTTGGAGGCGCTCTACGCCGTCTCCACGACGCGCAGCTTTCGGACCGACAAGTTGGCGCAGGTCGTGCGCACGGGCGACGAGCAGGCCCGCGTAGGGGCCACGGTGCGCGAAGGCAGCTTCGTGCGCGAGCTGAGCCTGCGGTTGGGCTCGAAGGGGCGTTCGGTCGAGCTGGACGGCAAACGCCCCAAGACGCTGGCCAGCTACGCCGTCCGGACACCTGTCGTCGTCTTTCACCCGCGTGACTTGGAGCTGGTGACTGGTGCTGCCGGCGAGAGGCGGCGCTTGCTGGACCGCCTGATTCTGTATGCGGACCCGCCGGGGGCGGAGGCCGCGCGCCGCTACGCCGAGGCGCTGAAGGATCGGCAGCGCTTGCTCGACACGCGCGGAGTCTCGGCGCCCGAGCTGGGCGACTTCGAAAGCGTGGCCGCCGAGCACGGCGCTCGCTTTGCGCGGGCGCGCTTCGAGGCCACCGAAAAGCTCGTGCCCGAGCTCTCGCTGGCGTTTCGCAGCGTCACTCCCGAAAGCCTGGCGCTGGACGCGAGCTACGCGCCAGGTGGCAGCCAAGACCCACAAGAGTTCCAGCGAGAGCTGCGTGCCCGTCGGCCCGAGGACAGCCGCCGTGGCCGAGCCAGCTTCGGGCCACAACGCGACGATCTGGCGTTGCAAATCGACGGCCGGGCGGCACGCAGCGACGCTTCACAAGGGCAGCAGCGCCTGCTCTCGCTGTCGCTGAAGTTAGCCGAGCTGCGCTGCATCGAGCAAACTCGCCGCGTGCATCCCATCTTGCTACTGGACGACGTCTCCAGCGAGCTCGACGCAAGCCGCACCGAGAGCGTGCTTGCGCTGTTGCAGGCGTCTCAGGGTCAGATTTTCGTGACCACGACCCGGCCGGAGCTGTTTCGCAGCGCTAGTTTTTCGGCTGCCGAGCGAGCCGAATTCGAGGTCGTGGCAGGTCGCGTTTCGCGGGTTTGAGACGCCGCGCCCAAACGCCGAAATCAGGCCCCCAGAACCAGCCTGAAAACGAGCTGGAAAACTTCGCGTTTCCAGCAGTTTTTCCGCGGCTTGGTGCTTGCTTCGGGGGCGCTCCCAAAGTAGCTTTTCTGGGCCCCTTTTGACTACTTCAGAACCGACTCCGTCGACCCCCGCCGCTGATTCTTACGACGCCAAAAGCATTACGGTGCTGGAAGGTCTGGAAGCCGTCCGCAAGCGCCCCGGCATGTACATCGGCGACGTGCACGACGGCTCCGCGCTGCACCATTTGGTGTGGGAAGCGGTCGACAACGCCGTCGACGAGCACTTGGCCGGGCATTGTAAGCTGGTGCGCATTACCGTGCATTTCGACGGCTCGGTGACGGTCGAGGACGACGGTCGCGGCATCCCGGTCGGCATCATGGAAGATCGCGGAGTCAGCGCAGCGGAGGTCGTGATGACCGTCCTGCACGCAGGCGGCAAGTTCGATCACTCGAGCTACAAGGTCAGCGCAGGCTTGCATGGCGTCGGCGTCAGCGCCGTCAACGCCGTGAGTGAAACCTTGCGCCTGGAAATCAAGCGCGAGGGCAAGCTGTGGTTCCAGGAGTACCACCGCGGCGCGCCGGTCAGTAACATCGCCCCCATCGGTGAGACCAACGACACCGGCACGAAGCTCACCTTCAAGCCCGATCACGAGATCTTTAGCAATCTCGAGTACAGCTTCGACATTTTGGCCAATCGGCTGCGCGAGTTGGCCTTCTTGAACTCCGGGCTCGTCGTCCACTTGAAGGACGAGCGAGGCGACGGTCGCAGCGAGAACTTCGAGTACCAGGGCGGCATCAAAGAATTCGTGTCGCTGCTTAGCCAAGCCAAAGAGCCCGTGCACGACGACGTGGTGGCGTTCAGTGGTGAATGGCCGTCGGGCGACGGCAAAGCTCCGGTCCAGGTCGACATGGCCATTCAGTGGACCAACGCCTACGCTGAGCAGATTCTTTGTTACACGAACAACGTTCACAACAAGGACGGCGGCACCCACCTCACGGGCTTGCGCACTGCACTGACGCGCACCCTGAACAACTATGGCACCGCGCAGAACCTGTTCAAAGACGCGAAGAACGGCCTGACCGGCGACGACACGCGTGAAGGCGTCATTTGCGTCATCCACGTCAAGCACCCCGACGCCAGCTTCGACTCGCAAACGAAGAGCAAGCTGGTCTCCAGCGACGTCAAGGGCATCGTAGAAAACGCCGTCAACGAGCACGTTGGCCGCTACTTCGAGGAGCACCCGCAGACTGCTCGGAAGATTCTGGAAAAGGCCACGCTGGCGGCCAAGGCACGCGAAGCGGCCCGCAAGGCGCGCGAGGTCGTGCGCAAAGGCGTGCTCGATCTAACGACTCTGTCCGGCAAGCTCGCCGACTGTCAGAGCAAAGACCCGACCATCAGCGAGATTTACATCGTCGAGGGTGAAAGCGCCGGCGGCAGCGCCAAGCAGGGCCGCGATCGCCATTTTCAAGCCATCTTGCCGCTCAAGGGCAAAATCTTGAACGTGGAGCGCGCTCGGCTCGACCGCATGCTGGCTTCGCAAGAGGTGGCGACGCTCATCTCTGCGCTGGGCTGCGGCATCGGCGACAATGGCGGCTTCGACTTGACCAAGCTGCGTTACCACCGCGTCATTCTGATGACCGACGCCGACGTTGACGGCAGCCACATTCGAACCCTGCTTTTGACGTTCTTCTACCGGCAAATGCGCGAGCTCATCGACAACGGTTACCTGTACATCGCGCAGCCGCCGCTGTTCGGCATCAAAAAGGGCAAGAAAATCCTGTACGTCAAGGATCAGCCCGCGCTCGACCGCTTCCTGACCGAGTCGGGCATCGAGGACTTGTCGGTACAAGCCACCAAGGGTCCGGCGCTCAGCGGTATGCCGCTGTTCAATCTTGCGACGCGGCTCAAGTCGCTTCGCGCCATCTTGACCAAGATCGATCGCCGCTGCGACGGGCGCGTGGTCGCGGCCCTGTTGCGCATTGGGGCGTTGGGCCTGAATGACTTTCGCGACGAAGCCAAGGTCAATGGCGTCGCCGAGCGACTCAAGGTCGAGCTCGAGCGTCGCTATCCCGATCTGGTTCCGCTGACCGTAACGGTAGATTGGGAGAAAGAGCACGGGGCTGGTCGCATCGACGTGAAGTTTCGCCCAGGAGCATCTGGGCGCACGGCCTCGCTCGATTGGGAGCTGGCAGAATCGGCCGAGTATCAGGAGCTGCTCTCAATCGAAGAAGATATCCGCTCGATTGGGCCAGCGCCGTACGTGGCGCGGGTGGGCAATGGCGAGCCGATTTCGATCGCAGGCTCCGAGGAGCTCGAGGGCTTTATCGCCGAGCGCGGTCGCAAAGGCCTGCACATCACCCGCTACAAGGGTCTAGGCGAGATGAACGCCGACCAATTGTGGGAAACCACGATGAACCCCGACGCGCGCTCGTTGCTCAAGGTCAAAGTGAGTGATCCCGTGCGAGCGGACGAGCTGTTCAGTGTTTTGATGGGCGACCAAGTCGAGCCGCGACGCAAGTTCATCGAAGAGAACGCGCTGAACGTGCGCAATCTCGACATCTAAACAGGGCATCTGGACAGGCTTTTTAGCGGTCCAACCCTAGACGCTGTCGAACGCCCTGGGGCGAATCCCCACGCTTCGCGCGCCTTCTAAGTCGGTAGCGCGAAACGCCTCGTCCTGAAGCGTCGGCGATGCCGCATTGCAGAAATGAAAAAGTCTAGCCTTCAGGGTTGCAATGGACCTCCGGGGCGGACTATTCTTGCGATCGCACGAGTGACTCGAGTCGTCGCCAGCCCCAAGGCGACGGCAAAGGGCCCCGTACCACCTCAACCAAGTTTATTTACCTACCTCAACGTTAGAAGAGGAGGAGCTGTGGGCGAGTGACGGCAGGCTATTGCCTGCGGCACCAAACGCTCCACGGCGACGGGATTTGATGGCCGCAAACGCAAAAGGGTCCACGAAAAAAGTAGGTCGATTGATTCGCTCTGCGCGCATGGAGCGCGGGCTAACTCAGAAGGATCTCGCGAGCAAGCTGGGAGTTCGCTCTGGCAGCTACGTCGGAATGCTCGAGTCCGGCCTGTGCAAAGGGGTGGGGGTCGGGCGGCTCGAGGAGATTGCGACGTTCCTCGATGTGCACGGCGTCGACCGGTATCGCTGGCTCGCCGCAGCCGGTCACTTACCGCCCGGTTTGCTCGGTGCTTTAATGAAGAGCCCTGATCAGTGGGATGACGTGCTGGGCCTACTCGGTACCAGCGGGCCGCGTTCGTCGCGGTCCCGCAAACGCGCTCGCGCTTAATCCCGCGCAAGTAGCGCCGTTTCACCGTCGGCCCGGGCGCGTCGCGCCTTTGGTCGTCGGTCGTACGTCGTGCTCTGCTCTTTATTACGGACTTGCCCGGATTTTTCGTCACGCCGCGAGTTCGTGTATTCTCGAGGTCAATATGAAGTCATTCTCCTTTGCCAAAGCCTTAACCCTGGGTTGTTTGATGTGTGTGTCGCTGCCAATTGCTTGCGGCGATGACGAAACGACTCCCACGCCCAACAAGGGCGGTTCGAACGCGGGCGGCGAGGCTGGCGCTACTGGCCTTCCCGAGGGGGGCGCCGGCGGCGCAGCTCCGGCCCCCATGACGTTGCCGCCTGGCATCAGCGACAAGTCGAAGACCGAGGCTTGCGGCGCGGACATGTGCAAGTCGGCCAGTGTTGGTCCGGTTTTCATCGACCCTTGCTGTGCGACTGATAGCTGTGGTCTCAACACCACGTTCCTGGCTCTCACCGGCGTGACCTTCAAGGACACCTGCCAGCCTACAGGTCAGCCCGGCACCCTCGACGCAGAGTGTCCTACCTCGGCGGCGTCGGCAGTTCCATTCCCGTCCGGTAACACGACCATCACTGTGCCAATCGACGGATTCGCTGGTTGTTGTCGCGCCAACGGCAAGTGCGGTGTCGTAGTCGACGCCGTCGTTTCGCCCATTCTGGGCCCGGTTGCGGCTCTTGGGCTGGGCTGCGTCGACGCGGCTCCGTTCTTCCCGGGCACGGTCCCAGCTGCGTGCGGTTCTTCCGGTGGCGCCGGCGGTGCTGGTGGCGGCGAGTCGGGTGGCGCGGGTGGCGCAGGTGGCGCAGGTGGCGCCTCGCTGGGCGGCGCGGGCGGTAACCAGTAGACTAGCTGTCGATGAACAACTGGCGCCGGCCGTGCTGGGTTTTGACTTGGCTGGTGGCGCCAGGCTTGTTCGTGGCTGGCTGCGGCCAGACGCAAACTGATGGCAGTGACCGCGCAGCTGGCGCGGCCACTGCTGGCGGTACGTCCAGTATCGGCGGCAAGACGTCGACCCCAACACCCACGGGTGGCGGGGTCGGTCGTGCCGGCAGTAACCCCGCGCCCGCAGGCGGCGCGGGCGGCGTCACGCCGGGCACCCTGCTGCCCCCTGGCATCAGCGACATGCCGAAAACCGCAATGTGCGGCGTCGACAAGTGCGCTTCGGCCAGCGTTGGCCCGGTCTTCGTCGACCCGTGCTGCGCTGGTGCGAGCTGCGGGCTGGACACCGGTTTTCTGGCTTTGGTGGGCGCAACCTTCGAAGACAAGTGCCAAGCCAAAGATCAGCCGGGAGCGCTGGACGACAACTGCCCTGCAAGCGCGGCTTCGGCCATCCCGTTCCCAGCTGGCGGGCAGACCATCATGGTGCCAATCAACGGGTTCGCGGGCTGCTGTCGCGATGACGGCAGGTGTGGCGTGGTCGTCGATGCCATTGTTTCGCCGGCTTTGGGCAACGTGGCGACGCTGGGCCTCGGTTGCGTCGACTCGGCGCCTTTCTTCGACAACAGGCCTCCAGCGGGCTGTGGCTATGCGGGTGCAGGCGGAGCGGGCCAGCTAGGCGGCGCGGGTCCGATCGCCGACGCCGGTGCCCCCTCCGGCGGCGCGGGCTAGTTCACCTCGGCCTCACCCCTTGCCAGGTGCCAGGTGGGCCTTAGTTTGCCGAGGTCGTCACGCAACCGCGACAGACTGCGGGAGTTCCGAACATGCGGATGGATCGCCTCACTAACAAGAGCCAAGAGAGCTTGCGGGTCGCCATCGATGGCGCTACCCGCCGCGGCAACCCGGAGATCATTCCCGAGCACCTGCTGGTCGCGGTCCTGGAGCAAGAGGGCAGTGTCGCCGCTTCCGTCGTGCAGCGCGCCGGCGCTGATCCGAAAGCGCTGGCGCGTGAGCTCGGCGAACGGGTCGAGAAGCTGCCCAAGGTTTCGGGCGGTCAAGAGCCAGGCTTTGGCCGCCGCACCGTTCCTTTCTTGAACGTGGCCGAGGACGAAGCCAAAAAGCTTAAAGACGACTTCGTTTCGGTGGAGCATTTTTTGCTCGCCGGGCGCTCGGACAAGGACCTGCAAGCCGTGTTCGATCGCCACGGCCTTGCCTACGACAAGATTCTGCATGCCTTGGCTGAAATACGCGGCAGTCAGCGCGTCACCGATCAAAATCCCGAGGGCAAATTCCAGGCGCTCGAGAAGTACACGCGTGATCTCACGGCGCTCGCTCGGCGCGGCAAGATCGATCCGGTAATCGGTCGCGACGAGGAAATTCGCCGCGTGATGCAGGTGTTGGCGCGCCGCACCAAGAACAACCCGGTGTTGATCGGCGAGCCGGGAGTAGGCAAAACCGCCATCGCCGAGGGCATCGCGCGGCGCATCGCTAACGGCGACGTGCCCGAATCGCTCAAAGACAAGCGCATTTTAGCGTTGGATTTGTCGGCCATGGTCGCCGGCTCGAAGTTTCGCGGTGAGTTCGAGGACCGCTTGAAGGCGGTGCTCAAAGAAATCGAAGTGGCGGCCGGCGGTGTCATCTTGTTCATCGACGAGCTGCACACGCTCGTCGGCGCTGGTGCCGCGGAAGGCGCCATGGACGCGGCCAACATGCTCAAGCCTGCGCTGGCGCGCGGTGAGCTAAGGGCCATCGGCGCTACCACGCTCGACGAGTATAGAAAGCACATCGAAAAGGACGCGGCGCTCGAGCGGCGCTTCCAGCCAGTCGTCGTAGAGCAACCGTCGGTGGCCGACACGATCGCGATCCTGCGTGGGCTCAAGGAGCGCTACGAGGTCCACCACGGCATCCACATCAAAGACGCGGCCTTGGTCGCGGCAGCGGTGTTGAGCAACCGCTACATTACCGAGCGTTTCTTGCCCGACAAAGCCATCGATTTGGTCGACGAAGCCGCCAGTAAGATCAAGATGGAGATCGACAGCTTGCCGCTTCCGATCGATCAGCTGGAACGCAAGCTGCTTCAACTGCAAATCGAGCAGCAAGCCCTCTCCAAAGAGCGCGATAAGGCCAGCAAAGCCCGGCTAGACGAGCTTTCGCACGAGGTGGGCGAGCTGTCTGGCGAGCGCGATCGCATGCGAGCGCAGTGGCTGCGCGAAAAGGACATCATCGGCAAGCTGCGCGACGAACAGCGCGAAATCGAAGAGCTGCGCACCGCAGAAGAGCAAGCTCGTCGCTCGGGTGACCTGGGCCGCGCTGCCGAGATCCAATACGGCCGCATTCCGGAGTTGGAGCGGCGCTTGGAACAGCACCGCGCCGACCTCAACCAGCTGCAAGCGAACGGTTCGTACCTCAAAGAAGAGGTGGGCGAAGAAGAGATCGCCGCCATTGTCTCGAAGTGGACGGGCGTGCCTGTTTCCAAAATGCTCGAGGGCGAGCTGCAGAAGCTCGTGGCCATGGAGCAAAATCTGGAAAAGCGCGTCGTTGGGCAGCGGGTCGCCTTGACCGCCGTGGCCAATGCGGTGCGGCGCTCGCGCGCCGGCTTGGGAGACGAGAAACGCCCCATCGGTTCGTTCCTATTTCTGGGCCCAACCGGCGTCGGCAAGACCGAGACGGCGCGTGCGCTGGCCGAATTTCTGTTCGACGACGAACGCGCCATGATTCGCGTCGACATGAGCGAATACATGGAAAAGTTTTCCGTGTCGCGGCTCATCGGCGCGCCTCCGGGGTATGTCGGCTACGAAGATTCAGGAACGCTCACGAAGGCCGTGCGTCGCAAGCCGTACAGCGTCGTGTTGCTCGATGAAATCGAAAAGGCGCACCCGGATGTGTTCAACATCCTGCTGCAGGTGCTTGATGAGGGACATCTCACCGACAACTACGGGCGCATGATCGATTTCAAGAATACGGTTGTAATCATGACGTCGAACGTGGGCGCGAAAGACATCACGCGTGGCAAATCGCTTGGGTTTGCGACCGACGATGCGCGGGGCAATTTCGAGCGTATTTCGGACAAGGTGAAAGAGGAAATGGGGCGCGTGTTCAACCCCGAATTTCTCAATCGTCTTGATGACGTGATCGTGTTCCACCCGCTCGGCAAGGAGCACATTTCCAAGATCGTTGCGATCCTGTTTGCCGACGTGC
>JAYUYU010000745.1:0-3956 GCA_043752365.1 Myxococcales bacterium
GCGCTTGAGCTTGGCTTCTTTGCGCCCGATGCCGTGCGCTTCGTAGAAGTGGATTTCCGCCGTGTGGACGCTGCCATCTGCGAGCCGAATCCTAGCAACGCCTTCCTTTTCCGCCAGCGCCCCTTGCCATACGCTTTCTCCAATCGTTTTAACTCGCGAATCCGATTGCCAACCGCGATCGTCTCGAGTTGCAGAACCGCCCCCACAATCTCGAACATCCTCGACGCTCATCGGCGCCGGCGCAGCTCAGTTGCGCGAGAGCAGCGCGACCGTGACCGTGGACGGCCTGCGGCCGGCAGGTGGCGTGAACGCGACTTCGGCGCGAAAAGGTGGATAGGCCTGCGGCCTGAATCCGTGAACCCCTCGGGGAAGAACGTGAACGGGCTCCGCCCGATCCCGTGAACGCGCCTTTTGGCGCGCCCTGAGCAGGCTGAAACACGCGGGCAGAGGGGGCTGCCGACACGCAGCTCGATTTGCAGAAGCTGCTGTTCGGCGGTCGGTGCAGGCGTACGTGGTTACGGAGTTGGCCGTGGTGAAAACGATCGTGGGCGCCGGCTTGCGGCCGAGCGGGGGCGTGCAGGTGGCGGTGCAGGTGGTGGTGCAGGTGGCGGTGGACGTGGGCGGCCTGCGGCCGGGGGAGGTGGACGCGCCTGCGGCGCGATGACGTGACAGGCTAGGGTGAGCGGGCTTTGCCCGGGGCGGTGGACGCCTGTGGCGGGGCGAGAGGGGACGGAGACTTACGGGTGGCTTGCTCGGGGGAGGGTGAGTTTACCAGTGTGCTCGGTGCGGTCGAGGCCGGGGCCGGCTGCGCCGGTGACCGCTGCGCGGTCAGCCTCGACCGCTCCTCCGCGCACTGCTGGGGGCTGTTTATGCCTCGCAAGCGGGCGAGACCGAAACCACGAACGGAGTTTGACGATGGCGTTTCAAGTTGAGGAGTTAAGTCTTCAGTTGGTGGAGGCGTTGGTGCCTTTGATGCCGCGCATTCGGCAGCGGGATAAGGCGTTGGAAGATAAGTTGCGGCGCGCGGCCAGCAGTATCGGTTTGAACTGTGCGGAGGCGGCGTTTTCCGATCCGGGCAACCGGCGCGCGCGGTTGTTTACGGCTGCGGGTAGCGCGGGGGAGACGCGGCATGCGTTGCGCCAAGCTGTCGCTTGGCGCCTCGTAACGGCGGGCGATGCGGCGGTGCCGATGAAGCTGGTGGAGCGGATTGTGGCGATACTTTGGAAGATGACGCGGGGGTGAGGGCGCCCTAAATCACGCGCGCTCGAAGCGCGCGTGGACCTCGTCCAACGGTTCCAATGCCGTTGGCCCTAGCGCGATAGGGGCGCCCTCGATGATTTCGGCCGCGGCTGCAGCGCGCATCGATCGCAACCTCACCGCCGTTGCGAGCTGGGTGGCCCCTTCTCGAGCTGCCCGGCCTTCATCGGGGCTACCAGCAGATCGAACATGTTGTCGTAGTCCACGAGAACATCACCCTGCATCTCAAGGCCACCATCAGGAAGGTGAGCAGAGCGAGGCGGCAACTTGTAAGGAATTCTTACAAGTTCGAAGTGATGGAAAGCGTTCGGTTTCTCAGACGGCGCGCGAGGTTGGTCATCCCCTAGTGCGGCGCTGCACCGCTCTGCTTCGCGGACGATGTGTCGGCGCCGATGGTGCAGGCCTATCGGGACGAGCACCCCGACGAATAGCGCAGTCCCCGCTTAGCGCTTCTTCAGCAGTCGCTCGCCGCTCGCCGTGATCAGCGCCTTCGCCGGCAAGTAGACGTCGACGACTTTGCCTAGCTCGGCGGTGGCTTCTTCGGCCATGAGCCAGGCGGTGCGGTGGTTCCAGGTGCCGGGGCCGCCTTTGGTGGCTTTGTCGAGGGCGCGGGTGAGTTTGGTGCCAATGCCGGTGAGGGCGGTGAGTTGGGTGGCGTAGCCTTGGCCCATGCCTTTGAAGGTGACGTAGAGGGCGCGCGTGAGGGCGATCAGGTCGCGGAGGGCGTCGAGGGGGATGGGTCCGTCGTGCGGCACGCTTCGAAGAGGCGCGGTTGGCGCGTGGGCGTCAACGGCGACGCGGACTTTGTCAGTCCGACGGCGCGAAGTGTGTGAGGTTTCGCGATCTTACCCGCGTCGCAATTCGCCGCAGTCGCGCGCTCGTTTTTCGAAGCGGCCTCGCGCGCAGCTCGCTCGGGATGGAGTCAGACTGCTCGACGATGACCGAGCCGAAGACGCCGTGCCCGCGCTGTTGGTTGAGCGGCGCGCTGTTGGCGGGGCTGATGGCGGTTGCTTGCAGCCAAAGTGGGAAGGCAGCGGGTGCGGGTGGGGCGGCGAGCTCGGGTGGTCGGGTTAGTTCGACGACTGCTGGCGCTGCGACGGCGGGGGGCGGTATTGCGGCAGCGGCAACTGGCGCGAATGCGAGTGGTGGGGCAGCGCCGGGCGGTGCACCGGCGAGTGGCGGCGGCACTCCCGCGGCCACGGCAGGCACCGCGGCGGCGACGAACGCTGGCGCGAGCATGGGTGGTAGGCAGGGCCTGGGTCCCGTGGTGCCGGCGTTGCCGGCGAGCTGTCCCACGATTGCTGACGGGACGATCACGGTGTTGGGGCAGGAGGTGCGGATTTGGACGGGGCCGGCTGGGAAGGCGGGGCCGTTGGTGTTCTATTGGCATGGGACCAATAGCGTGGCGGCGGAGGCGCAGTTGGGGTTGGTCGCGGCGTTAGGGGAGATTCAGGCGTCGGGTGGCGTCGTGGCTTCGTTCAGCACCACGACCGCGAAGGGCATGACGACGGGGAATAAGGTTTGGTACACCGGGGATTTCGAGATGGCGGACATCGTGTTTGCCTGTGCGGTACAGCAAGGGTTGGTCGACGCGCGGCAGGTGTTCACGGCGGGCTGTAGTGCGGGCGGCTTGCAAGCGGGCGCCATGGTGTACGGCCGTTCGAGCTACCTGGCCGCGGCCATGACGAACTCGGGCGGCGTTGTCGGCAAGCCCGTGCTGCAAGACGCGGCGCACGTGCCGGCCTTGATCAGCACTCACGGCGGGCCGAAGGATTTCGTGGTCATCGGCTTCGGCGAATCCTCCGCCAAGTTGGGCGCGGACATTCGCGCCAAGGGCGGCTTCGTCGTCAATTGCAACCACGGCGCCGGGCACTGCGAAAGCCCGCCCGAAGTGCTCGCGGCGCAGTGGCAATTCCTGAAAGCCCACCCGTTTGGTGTCGCACCAGAGCCGTACACCGGTAGACTACCGGCGAGCTTTCCGAGCGTCTGCAAGATCGTTCCGTAGTGTTTCGGCTCGAAGGCAGTCGTTGGACGTGGAGACTAGTTGGCGCGAGCGAGGGCGTCGGTGACTGCGGAGTGCAGCAGGCGATCGCCCGTGACTCGTGTGAGCTCCTCAGGAGCTGTGCGGCGGGCGCTTCGAGGCACGGTCGCAACTGACCAGCGGAGAGGTCGCCTCTGCGAAAGATGCGCTTCAGTGCGCTCAAAGCTTCGGCTCGCTCCCCTAGCGACGGGCTAGCGGAAAGCATGCCGAGAACCCGCTCCAAGGTTGGGTGCACGTAGCGTGAATTGGCGGGAAAGCCCGGGGTGCCCGACGCCACCCGAAGTAGAAACGCTTGGGGGGCACCTCCCGCCGCCGCTCCTGGAGCGTGCGAAGCGCCGGGCGGTGGGGTAAACTGACGAAGTGACGATCATTCATTGGAATGGACGGGATCTTCCGGAAGAGCTTCGAGCCTTGCCTGCGGGGGATTACGCGTTGCAGGGCGCTGATGGGGTGGCTGACCTTTCGGCGGATGAAGACGAGGGGTTGCGCGTGGCGTTGGAATCGCTTCGAGCAGGCAATGGGGTGGCCCACGAAGACGTACGCGCACGCGTGCTTCGCCACGTTCGCACTTGAAGGTAGTTTGGGCGCCCGAGGGGACCGACGACTTCGAATCTGCCGTCCAGTACCTGGCAGAGCGCAACGCACAGGCGGCGGCGAG
>JAYUYU010000746.1:0-22276 GCA_043752365.1 Myxococcales bacterium
CTGCCCCCGCTCCGCAGCCCGGACGAGGCCGCGCCGCAGCCCGAACATCGCCACGGCCTGCTGGAACCGCCGCCCGCACCCCGACCCTCCGCCCCCAGAGGCTGAAAACCCGCATCGGGCGACATCCGAGCGGCCCGCCCGGCAGCGACATTCGGCAGATTCGCGTAAGGGCGCCGTTTGGTGTAGCTAAGGCCCAGGTGACCGATAGGCCGAGCGACAACGGCGTGCCGCTACGAGTGGTCGTAGCGCTAGGCCTTTCGGCGACCCTGCTGGCGCGCTGCCTCGCCCCTGCCCTACAGGGTGTGGCCGGCGACAGCGTGATTATTTGGACAGCGCGAGCCGGGTCGCTGCTGACTTTGTTGGCAGCGACCGGTTTGGTCGCCGGTATCGCCCGCCTCGCGACCGCGATCGTGGCGTCACCGCGCGCTCCGCTGGTAGCGCGCATGGTGGCAGTGCCAGCCGTTTCGATGGGCTGCATGTTGCTGCTGTTCGCGAGTTTTCGCCCGCTCGAGCCGCTGTTAGCGCTCATGCTGGGAATTAGCGCAGCCGTCGTCGGTGCTCTCTCGGCGCGTCACACCGTCGGAGAGCGAGACAAGCGCGCCGGAGCTCTGGTGCTGGGACTGACGTCCATCGCCGGGCTCGTGCACGTGCTGTCGCGGAAACTCACCCAAGATGCCTCGGACGCCGCCAATCTCGCCGCGTTTCGCGTTGCCGAGCTGATCGAAACGCTAGCCGTAGCCGTCGATTTCGCGGCGTTGGCGCTCACGCTTTTGTGGTTGCAGCGCAAGGTTCCGCGCGGTCGCGTGCTGGTGCCGCTGCTCCTCGCGCTGGCGACGGCCGTGGTGCTGCTGTCGCTGCGCGGCTCACTGCCAGGTGCCAGCCCGGTCGCTGTTCTGCTCAGTCGAGGCCTTAAGGAGTTGAGCCGAGGACAAACTTCCGTGCTCGCCCCGGCTTTGACCTACTTGTTGAGCGCGGGCTCGCTTCTGGCAGCTGGGCTTGCGCTCGTCGCAGGCGGCGGTGAGCTGGGCTTGATTTTCGCTGCAAGCCTGGCAGCCCGTGGTGCGCTGGACATCCCCATCCCAGCGCTGATGCTGGAGCTGGCGGCCCTGTACCTGCCTTTCGTGCGCTCAAACCCGACGGTCACTGCGGCTCCGCCAGCGTCGCCGTCGGGCCCAGCGCTGCCCGACACTTCCCCACCTTGACGACATTGCTTAGAGTTGGCAGACAAGCTGTTGATTCTACTTGCAAATCGCCGTCTTTCACCGGACATCTGTTCAGCCCTAATAAAAGCTGATACGGTCTCGCCGGTTCCGAGCAGCGAAGTG
Organism: Myxococcales bacterium; assembly: GCA_043752365.1. Classification (GTDB taxonomy): domain Bacteria; phylum Myxococcota_A; class Polyangia; order Polyangiales; family Polyangiaceae; genus PMG-095. Next base: position 1,326 of record JAYUYU010000746.1, read on the forward strand.
ACCGATGGCCCCGCCTGAGCCCACGCGAGCGTTGATTGTAGAGGACGACCCGGTCGTCGCTCGGTCGATCGCCCGCCGCCTGCTGCGGGAAGGTTACTCGGTCAGCCTGGCGCAGAACTGCCGCGTGGCGCGCTCCGCGGGCCCGGGTTTTCAGGTCGCCGTTCTGGACTTGGACCTGCCCGACGGTAGCGGCGCTGATTTGGCGGCCGAGCTGCTGCGGCTCGGTGCCGTGCGAGGCGTCGTCTTCTATACGGGCTCGCTCGACGCTTCTCAGCGAGCCCGCGCCAGCACGTTCGGCGTCGTCGTCGACAAAGCGGCCGATATCGAGGACGTGGTCGGCGCGCTAGGGCCGTTCCCCACCGCCCCGCCCATCAGCCACATGGCTCCCGCCGTTCGCCCGTGGCCCCGCGCTTCCGGCGCCCGCCTCACGCGCGTCACGCCCGAAGACGAGAGCCTGGCCGACAGCGTTGCGACGCGCTCTTCACGCCGCTGAGCCTGAAGGCCCCGCGCCAAGGCCGCGCTACAGCTGATCACTGGTCTCACCTGACAGCTGCCCGCGTGGTCTCCAGCTGAGATGAGATCAATGGTGACGGCGCTACAGCACGCCCGCTTCGCGCAAGAAGCGGCGCTCGACCTCGGCGTAGTCGACGGTGACGTCCAGGCGCGCGAGCACAGAATAGAAGCCGAATTGGAGGCGGTTCATGAACAGCATGCCGCTCGGCAATTGCACGAAGCTTTTGTCTTTAGCGAAAATCTGCTCTTTCACGCTCTTGATTTCGTGGACCAACGAGCTCGCGAACTCAGGCGTGATGCGAAAGGGCGAAGCAAAGACCGGTTCGAAGCAGCGGCGTGAGTAGGCCGTGGCGGCCGCCTCGTAGCTGCCGCCTTTCGACTCGAGTATGACGGCCGCGGCGCGCAGAAACCTGGGCTCGTCTTTGACCAGGGCAGCGCGGTGCAGCTCGCGCGCGGCTTCCAGGCGGTCGGCCCGGATTGGTTGAACGCAGCCGAAGTCGAGGAAGGTGACGCTGCCATCCGGCTGAAACAAGTAGTTGCCGGGGTGGGGGTCGGCGTTGAACATGCCGCCGACCAAGTTGCCTTTGAAGACGAAACGCCACAGCGTTTCGGCGTAACTCGAGCGTAGCTCGGGAGACGCCAACGCGGCCTCTTCGAGCGTCGCGCCCTTGACCAAATCCATGGTGAGCACGCGCCGCGCCGAGCGTTCGCGGACGACACGCGGGATGGAAATCAGCGGATCGGCTGCGTGGAGCGCCCGAAACTGTTCCTGCCGTTCCGCTTCGAGGCGATAGTCGAGCTCCTCGCGAAAACGCGTCTTCACCTCCTCCAGCACGGCGCCGGTGTCGAGCGCGCGAGGACCGAGCACGCCAACGAAGCCTTCGAGCAGGCTGACGTTCGATAGGTCGCTCTCGATGGCGCGGTCGATGCCGGGGTGCTGCACCTTGACCGCCACGGCCTGACCATTGGGTAGCTCGGCGCGATGAACCTGGCCGATCGAAGCGCTGGCGAACGGTTCGTCCGCCCAGCGCGCGAACAGGCGCTCGATGGGCGCCCCCAGCTCTGCTTCGACCAGCGCGCGAATGGCGTCGGTCGACGAGTGGGGCGCGGCCGTGCGCAGAGCGCCGAGCGCCTTCTCGTAAATTGTGCGGTGAGTTTCGGGCACGAAGCCGTCTACGTAACTGGCAGTTTGGCCGAGTTTGGCAGCCAGCCCGCGCAGGTTGCCAAGCACCTCTGCCGCGCGCTCCGCGACCTTTTCGGAGCCACGCCGCCCCAGCATGTCGACAGACGCACGGGCGCCGACGCCCGCGAGTTTGACGAAGCGCCCTAGGCGACCTGTTGGAACGCCGCTGTCGTCCTTCGCCATGCTCGAATTAGACGCGGCTCGCCACGAAGGCGGCAAACACGACCACTAGGTACGGCATCGAGGCTATGAACAGCCGGCGCGCCCAACGATTCCCGGGCAAGGTGCGACGCCCCTGCAGCGCGAGTCCCAGGAACGCGGCAGAGCAGAGCAGGGCCGTAATGCCGTAGCCGAGCCCCGCCATGCCTAGCGCCCACGGCGCCAAGGCAACGACACCAAGCAGCGCTGAATAGAAGATGATCCAACGCTCGGTCGCCTGCGCGCCAGCCACGTTGGGCAGCACCTTGAGGCCAGCGCGCTCGTACTCGGCAGCGCGGAAGGTCGCGATGGCCAGAAAATGCGGCAACTGCCAAACGAACAGGATTGCGAACAGCGCGAACGCCTCGCGCGACAAGGACCCAGTCACGGCGGCCCAGCCCATTAGCGGTGGGATAGCGCCAGGCACGGCCCCGACGTGAAGCGACCACGTTGTGACCCGCTTTAGCGGCGTGTAAGCCAGCACGTAGGACGAAAGCGCGACCCAACCGAGCAGGGCTGCCAAGGAGCTGACCGAGGTCGCGAGCAAGGTGAGCCCGACGACTGCCAACAGCGAGCCGAAGCCAAGCACCATTTCTGGGCTGAGCCGGCCGGTGGGCAAGGGCCGACGGCGCGTCCGAGTCATGAACGCGTCGGAGTCGCGCTCCATCCACATGTTGAAAGCGTTGGCGGCGCCGACCACGCACGCCGTGGCAAACATGGACAGAGCAAGGTGAGACGCCTCGATTGGTACGGAGGCTGCGAGGGCCCCGGACACCATCGTCACCATGACCAACGTGGTGATGCTCGGCTTGGTCAGCTCGAGCAACGCGGACAACTGAGCGCGCGAACCGAACGCCGCCAGGTTGGCAGACTGAGCTTGGGCGGCTGCGGGCAGCGCGCCGGTCTCGGGAGGAGTCACGTGTCCTCACCCTCCGAAGAGGCGCTCGACTCGCCCTTGGCGGGCAGCAACTTGGGCTCTTTCGGCTCGGGCAAAGCGGTCATGGGCGACGGGGGAGCTGCAGGGTCTGGGTCTTTTGCGATGGCACGTTTGACATGGCGAACCGCCTGCCCCAGGCCCTTGCCGACCGCGCTGACGCGGCTACCGCCGAACAACAAGAACAGCAGCAAGGCGACGAGGAGGAACGACACAAACTGAATGGGCCGTGCCTACCACCAGCCCGCCGGCCCAGCAATCCGAATCAAAAAGCTCTAAAGGAACGGAAGATTCGCGGGACGAACCGGACCAGCAGCCGCAGCAAGCCGAGCGCGACCAGGCCCAGTAGGGCCGCGCTTGCGTAGGTCAGCGGCGCCGCTCGCTCTTGGTCGAGAGAAATGAAGCCCGCCGCCACCACTGCCCCGGGTACGGCAAGCAAGAGCCACCCGAGCCACCGCCCGCGCGGCTTCGCAGCGGGAGTAGAGGGCGCGAGCGGTTCGGCCCCGCTGGCAGCGACCGACCACACCAAGCCGGCGGCCAACCATAGCGCGCAGCCGAGCGCGACCAGTATACCCACGCGCTGCCACGGACCCAGCCTCGGCGACCGCGACCAGGGCGCTAGCCCGGCGATGCGGGCAACACCTGCGACCAGGTGCACGCGCAGGGCGCGGGCAGCGGTGAGCTCGAGCCCAACGATGTCGACGCGCCGCAAATCGTCGGAGAAGGTCAGCTCACGCATCGCGACGTGAACGGCGCGAACCCCCGGCATCGGCCCCTCGATGCGGCGGGGCTCGCCGCAGCTCACGCTCAGGCCGAGCAACGGCACGGGGACGCTTTCGCTGTCACCGCAGCTGGCGCGCGCCGTCCGTACCAGCTCGTTGGCGAAGGCGCCGGGGTGCTCGGTACCGCGTGGAATGAGCTCCGCCCCAACCTGAACCAAGACCAGCATTCCCAAAAGCGGGAGGGTGGCGCGCGCGCGCTGGATTAGAGGAGCGGACGAGCGCAGCAGCTCGCGCAGCTGAAGCGTCGAGAGGGCGACCAGTGCGCCAGTCTCAAGAGCGAGCGCCAGCACTGGGAACAGGAATGGAACCAGCAAGGTCGGGCTGGCGGCCGCCGCCGGAAACTGGCGCCCGAGCCGGAGTAATCCCAAAAGCCCCACCACGGCCGCCGCCAGGGCCAAGACCCCCCCAAAATTGGCGAGCAAGGCAAGGGACCGAGGGAGGCGGGGCGACCGCCGGAAGGCCATTGTCCTGTTGTAGCCAAATTACGCGAGCTTGCTCCAGAAACAGGCCACGCCTATGCTCGAGGGCTCGCGGGTGGCGTGAACCTTTCGCTGCCCGCAGCATCGGAGAAGTGACCATGAGAATGCGCACGCTGACGACGCTCCTTGCCCTCGCAGGCGCCACCCTGACGCCCCTTGCGGCTCATGCTACCGGCGTGGCCGAAGCCTCCCCCACGGGTAAGGGGATCGTGGGCGGCGCGCTGCTGGGCGCCGAGCTGGTCATGGCCAGCCAAGCCGCTTTCAAGGTCAAGCCGACCTGGGCATACATCGTCGGTGGCCTCGCCGGAGGAGCCGCAGGAGGCGTCGGTGGTTACTTCGTCGAGCAGCAGGGCGACGCGCGGGCTCCCATGCTGATGCTGGCCGGCGGCTTGGCTTTCGCGATTCCCACCGTCGTGGCCGTGTTGTCGGCGACGGCCTACGAACCACCACTGAGCTACTTGCAAGACCAAGCCCCCGCAGACGAGCCGCTTGCCGAGCCACCCGCGCCGACGGAAGCGACACCCCCTCCAGCGGCACCGGCACCGGCTCCGGAGGCTGCTCCCCCAGCTGACGCCGCGCCGACGCCAGCTACAGCGCCATCGAGCAGACGCTACTTGCCCTCCGAGCGCAGACTGTCGTTGAAGCTCCCACCACCGGCTTTGGTGGGTTTTCAAGATGCGCGCCTCGCACTTGGCGTTCCCAGTGTCGTCGTCCTGCACTCCTACAGCCGCGCCGAGCAGGTAATGTTCAACGCGCCTGACGTCGCCGAGGTCCGCATCCCGGTTCTAGACGTAACTTTTTGAGCCAGGCCGGGCCGGGCCGGCCAATAGCTACTAGCTAACAATCTAATAGCTAAGCTAACGAACGTGCACTGAAGCTGCCGGTGGTAATCCGGGGATGTTGTGGCTAAGCTTGAAGGTTCAAGCAACTCCTCACCCCAGGTTTGGACCGGAAACATGGCACAACCAGCGCCCCCAAGGGCTGGGACTACTCGTAAGCGCGCCGACGATCCCGCCCTCGGCAAGGTCATCGCTGGCCGCTATCGGCTCGAGGCGCGCATCGGTGAAGGCGGGATGGGCATCGTCTATCGCGCCCGCCACGTGCTCATCGACCGTGTCGTCGCCGTCAAGCTGATCCGGCCTGACTTGCGCGGTGAAACGCACCTTCGCGCTTGGATGCTGCGCGAGGCGCGCGCCGCCAACCGCGTCGACCACGCGCACATTATCGACATCCACGACATCGGCGAGACCGACGACAGCGAGCTGTACTTGGTCATGGAGTACCTGATCGGTACCCCGCTCTCGACCGAGTTGGCGCGCGGACCGTTACCGCTCAGCCGCGCCGTCGACATTTTGGAGCAAATGGGCGCCGCACTATCCCGCGCACACGACCTGGGCGTCGTGCACCGCGATTTGAAGAGCGACAACATTTTGCTGACCGCCCGGGGTGGTCGCAAAGACTTCGTGAAGATCTTGGACTTCGGCCTGGCCGCGCTGGCTCATGACCCGCGCTTGGCCCCGAAAGGCGCTGTCTTCGGCACGCCCGAGTACATGTCCCCCGAGCAAGCGCGCGGCGAGCAAGCCGGGCCGCTGTCCGATTTGTACGCGCTCGGCGTGCTGTTCTTCGAAATGCTCACTGGGCAGCTGCCTTTCCGCGCCGGTGATCGCGAGACGTTACTCGAAATGCAGCGCACGGCGCCGTCGCCGCGTCCCACCACCGTCAAGAAGGACTGCCACCCGGTGGCCGAGCGCATCGTGCTCCGGCTGCTCGAGAAAGATCCGCGGAAGCGCTACCGTGACGGCCACCATCTCCTCGAAGAGCTGAAGGCCCTACAGCGCTCGCTGCCCAGCACCTCGTGGGACAAGGAAGGCGGCACTGGCGCGGGCGGTGATTCGTCGCCGGTGCAGGCTCCGCCTCCGCCTCCGCCGCCCAAGACGCCGCCGGTCGGCGAGTGGGCAACCCGTGCCGGCTTGTTCGCTCGCATGGTCGCGCGCGCCTACCCTTCCGCCAACGCCCCCGCCGAAATTGCTCAGTCGGTCGTGACGGTGTGGGACGTCGCATCCAAGGCCAACAGCCTCGAGGGCGAAGTCGCCAGCCACACGCGCAAGCTCGAAGCCCTCGAGCGCCGCGGGCGAGCCTTGCGCGCGGAAATCGGTCGCAAGGTCGAAGAGCTAGCCCACGAAGAATCGCGCTCATTGCGCGAGGCCGCTGCCTACGGCGAAGAAGAAGAGTCAGCTCGGCGCGAGCTTTCGCGCGCGCAGCAAATCGCCGAAGAAAAGGTGGGCGTGGCCGATCGGGCCGATCGCGCTGGCCAAGGCACGCGCGCCATTTTCGAAGCCGCAGGCGCGGCCGCGGCCATGGTCGAGGCCCAGCGCCAGTGGCTGAAGACCCGCGAAACCCGGCGCATGGCTCGCGAAGCCGGCGCCGCTGATCTGCGGCGCCAAATCGAGGAGCTACGCGGCCAACTGGCTCGCTACGCCGAGGCACTGGAAGAAGACCTGGCTTCCGGCCGCGAAAAGGTCGCGGCGCGCGCCCGCGAAGGCCTCAAGTTCGAGAAGACCTTCTTGGACGCGTCGGCCGTCTTGATCACTCACCTCAAAGGGCGGCCCGAGTGCCGTGATTTGATGAACGAGATCATGGCGCCGCCCGCCGAAGGTGACGCGCCGAACACCACGACGCCCCAAGCTCGTGTGGATGTCTAACGCGGCTCCGCACGTGGCGCGCCGAAGTTGGTAAGGCATTGCAGCTAGCGCGCTAGCGCCAGCCGTAGGCCCATGACGGATTCGGACGACGCGCAGCCCAGCAGCCCGCTCACGGTTCGCGTGCCCGGTGCTGCGCGTTTGCCGCACGGCCAGAGTAAAACCTTCATCTTCCAGCGCGGCAAGCTGCCCGAAGAAGGCTTCGTACTGTGCTGGCAAGACGGGCTGTACGCGTTCGCGAACTCTTGCCCGCACTGGAGCGTCGACCTCGACTACGGCATGGGCGATTTCTACGATGGGGAGCTGGACCGCGTCGTTTGCAAGAACCACGGCGCGTTGTTCCACCCGCAAACGGGGTTTTGCGAGTGGGGCCCGTGCACCGGGCACTCGCTGGAGCGCTTCGAGCTCGAAAGCGAAGGGGATGACGTGGTGGTGCGCGTGCGGTGAGGGTTGCACCATCGAATGATGCGTGAACGCACGCACGGCGCGTTTCGCCCCACAGGTTGGCGAGTAGGCGCGAGAGAATATCTAGCAGATTCCGTGGTTTACGTACCTTCCGCCTTTGGCTCGGGTTTTGCGTAAGGCGACCCCATGAACATTCTGCTGTTTCTAGTTTTCGGTCTAGTCGTCGGCTTCCTGGCGCGCGCCATCATGCCTGGGAATCAAAAGATGGGGCTCCTGGCGACCATGCTGCTGGGCGTCGTCGGCTCCTTCATCGGCGGGTTCCTCGGCGCCTTGGTGACGCAGAGCCGCGTGCTCGACTTCAACACCGCGGGCATCATCGGAAGCATCGTCGGCGCGCTGGTCGCGCTGCTGATTGGGGGCAGCGCTTTTGGTCGTGGGCGCGCGTTGGGCTAAGCCTGGGTTAGCAACAGGACCACAAGCCTTTTGCGAAACGCGCCCGGGCGCGGCCAACCACCGACGACTACAACGTGGCGATTGAATGCGCCTGCCTCGCGATCATGCCGGGGTTAGGCGCGTCGGTGGTGGCCGTCTGGCTCGGCACAACTGCGCGCTGGTCGGCTGAACCGGCTAGGTCACCGCAGCGCAACCGTGCGGTCCGCGCTGGGTCCTTTCGCCGCGCTAGTGGCGATTCAGCGCCCCCCGCAGCAGCGCTCTCGCCCATCGAGCGCTACTTCCGCGACGGCGCGGCTCACGCGTGCGGTGGCAAGCTCTTTGCAAATCGCCCGACATGCTGACTATCCTATTTGTTCTGCTCGTTTTGGCGCTCGTCGGTGGCGGTGTTGGTCACTCGCGATTCGGTTATGCGGGTTGGTCACCAGCCGGTATTGTGATCTTGGTGCTGCTGGTGCTGTATTTCACGGGCAACAAGCTCTAGCGCTTTTCAACGCGGTCCACGAAAAGCTCGCCGCACTTTACGGCGAGCTCCGCACAGCCTCCAACACTTCTCTCAACCGCAGCAAGAGGCCCGGCAGCGAGAATGGCTTGGCCAAGAAGGCGTATTTTCCCGCGGTGAGCGCGGCCTGCTGGCGTGGATCCTCGACGTGACCAGACATGGTGAGGACCGGCAGTGATGGAAATCGTTCGCGGAGCTGGGCGGCTAGGTCGAGCCCGCTGATACCGGGGAGGCGAACGTCCGTGACGAGCACATCGAACTGGGTCAGAGCGTCGCCTAGCGACAAAGCCTCTTCGCCCGAGACGACGGCGGTAACGCTGTAACCGCGAGCGCGTAAACCACGCTCCGTCACCGAGCGGACCGAATTGTCGTCCTCGACCAGTAGCACGCGTTCGGAACCGCCCACCATTTCGCGTACTGCCACGGGCGTAGTGTCGACGACGGCTTTGTCCGAGCGTGGCAGGTAAATTTGAAAGGTCGTGCCTGCAGGCGAGGAGTTCTTCAGAAACAACACGCCTCCGTAGCGTTCGACGATGCTCAAGCAGGTAGGTAGTCCCAGGCCAGTGCCGCCGTGGCCCTTAGTCGTGAAAAACGGTTGAAAAATTTGGGCGCGCGAGCCTTCGGGGATGCCTTGGCCCGTGTCGGTAACGGCGATCGAAATGTAGGGCCCCGGCTTCAGCTCGGGGGGTCTTTTGGGCGAGTCGGTGCGGAACACGACGGGGGTCACGTCGACCAGAATCGAGCCACCGTTGGGCATCGCGTCCCGCGCGTTGAGCGCCAAGTTCAGCAGCACGAGGTGAACGTCGTTCGGATCAGCTGCGGCGCGCAGGTCGGGCTCGCGCGCAAGCACCTGTACGTTCACGCGCTCGCCGGCGCTGCGCATTAACAGGGTACGGGCGCGTTGCACGGTGCTGCCGAGATCGATCACGTGCAGGGGGCCCACCTGCTTCCTGCCAAAAGCCAGCAGCGACGAGGTCAGGCGCGTCGCACGCCCCAGCGTCGCGTCTATCTCGGCGAAGCTTTGATCCAGGCTCTGGCGGCTTGCCTCGGGATCGCGCACGAACGCCATTTCGCCGTTCAAAACCGTGAGCAAGTTGTTGAAATCGTGTGCGACACCGGCGGCAAGGCGGGCTAACGCCTCCATGCGCTGGGCCTCGACCAACCGCTCTTCCAGGGCGCGTTGCTCGGTGATGTCGGTGACGCCGCCCATGATGCGGCTCAGCACGCCGTCGGCGTCCAATACCGGCACGATCCGATCGCGCACCCAACGCGTTCTGCCTGCCCCGTCGATAATGCGGTACTCGTTCAGCACGCTGCGCCCCTTGGCCAGTTCGGGCACCAGCGCCAGCGAGCGCTCGCGGTCGTCGGGGTGAATGACCGCAACCCAGCCGCCGCGAGCCGCCACCTCTTCGGGCAGCATGCCGGTCGTGCGTTCGAAGGAGCCGGCCACGATGTTCGGCACCGCCAGGTTGCCCGTCATGCTGGCGTCGTAGACGTAGTCGGTGGCGTGAGCCGTGAATAAGCGCAGCCGCTCGTCGGTTTCGCCCATGCGCTGGTCAGCCAGGTGACGTTCGGTCGCGTCCACCACGGTCCCGAGCATGCGTACCGGCTTTCCGTCTTCGCCGCTGATCACTTGCCCGCGGCACTCTACCCAACGCACGCCGCTGTCGGGCAAGACCACGCGGTGGTTGACGACGAAGGTGTCCCAGCCCGTCGCCAAGGCCTCGCTGATCGTCTCCCCCATGCTCTCGCGGTCATCGGGATGAACGCGCGGCATGAACGATTCGAAGCTGTTGTCGAAGTCCTCGGCGTGCATGCCGTAGATCTTCAACGTGACGTCGGACCAACGCAGAAGGTTGCCGGGGATGTCCCAATCCCACACGCCGATGCGCGCACTCCGCAGAGCCTCCGTCAAATCTTCGACGGAGAAGGCTTGGCTAGGTCGAGTGCTCGTTGTCATGCGAAGGCATCGCTCCCGAGGCCGAGCCTAACAGCTCGCCCCGGTCAGAGCCGAGCTTCGCGGATCAGCCTGTTGGAGGCCGTTCACGCCCGGGCGGCCAGCTTCGGCGCGTTGGAATTGCCGGGGCAGAAGGCGCGGGCCAGTCGGCGCCACTCGTCGAGGTGATGGGCCACGCCGACCAGGCGCAGGAACGCGAGGTCGAGCGCGATGGTGTGCGGCGGGACTTCTTCTAGCGCCGGTACGTCCGGATCGACGACCAGCAGATTGGCGACGTACAGCGCTGTCGCCGCGTCGAACACACGACCTCCCATGCGCTGTGGCTCGAGGTGATTGGCCACCGCGGAGACGACTCGTTGCGGCAAGCCCCAGAGGCCGAGCAGGTAGGCGCCAATTTCCGCGTGGGAAGCGCCAAACAAGTCGGTCTCGACCTCCCGCAAGGGCTGCTTCTGCGCCGAGGCGGTGCTGAGCGCAACGCCGAAGCGCGACGCCGCACGCGACGCGAGCACCAGTTGCCCGGTATCCTGAAGCAAACCGGCCACCAACAGCACATCGCCCCCTGGCTCGTGCCCCAAAATTCGCTTGGCAAACTGCGACGCGCGCATGCCCTGTTGCTGCAGCGCGTCCACCGAGAAATCCGGGATGCTCTGCGTGAGCGGAAACATGCGCGAAACTTCGACAGAGAGCACGATGGCCTTGATCACTTCGACGCCCAGGTAAGCCACCGCGCCGCCAATCGACGTCACCGCGCGCGGCAAGCCGTAGAAGGCGGAGCTGACCAGCTGCAACACACGCGCCGAAATGCCTATATCGCGCTCGATTATTTCGGACACGGCGCGCGCGCTCGTGCTGGGGTTGGCGAGCGCGTTGGACAGCTCGATGAACGTTCGGGGTGCCGAGGGCAGCTCGTTGCTCGAGCCCACCAACTGACGCATTTCGGGGCGCGCCAGCAAGCCGCGCAGCCCACAGGCGCTGTCCAAGGTGGACTTGAGCAGTTGCCCGTCGCACGGCTTGGGCAGGAACTGGTGCGCGTAGGGTAGCGCCATGCGCAAGACCTCGAGCCCGGTATGACCCGATAGCAAGATGCGCACGACCGCGGGGTCACGCTCTTGCACCTTACGCAACAAGGTGGCGCCACTCATTTTAGCCATGTTGGCGTCGGCCAGCAGGACTTCGACAGGTGAGCGCGCCATCTCTTCCAGCGCGGCTTCACCGTCGGTGGCAAAACATAGCTGCCAGCCATTTTCCTGCGCGGGGCGTCGCAACACGCGCTCCATGCTGCGCAGAATGAGCTCGTCGTCGTCGACGAACATAATGCGTCGAGCGGCCTTCACGAGGGCCGGTCGGCGTTGTGAGGCAGGCGGTGCTGCGCTGAGCGAGGTCAATGATTATTCCCCGGGTTACGAGCTCTGCGAACGGCTCACGCCGTCACGACTTGAGAGCCACACGGCATTTTTCCGGGCCTACATCTGCCCACCTGCTTTGCGCGGCACGCAGGCAAAGGTAGTTTACGGGCGATGCTAAGGCTTCGTTCAGTCCTGCCGCTGCTCGGAGCCTTGGCGGTGAGCTCGGCCGGCGCCGAAGCTAAGTTCCCGGTGGTCGACCTGCACGTCGATCTGCCCTACCAGCTGGGCTTTCACGGCAAGCCGCTGCGCGAGGGCACCGGCCAGGCGTCACTGAATGCCCTGCGGGCCGGGGCGGTAGCGGGCGTGGTGCTTCCGCTGTTCGTCCCGCGCGACGTCTCGCCCAGCGGGCCTCGCAAGATCGATTTGGAGGCTGCGTACCTGCGTGTCCTCGCCGAGCTCTTCGGCGGCGAAGGCCTGGCCCTGCCAGGCTGTGGACAAGGCCCCGGCGTTCAGAGCTGGCTGTCGTTCGAAGGCGCTGGCCCACTCGCCGACGCACCTGAAGCACTCGACGCCTGGGTAGCGCGGGGCGTGCGGGTAGTCGGGCTGGTGCACACCGAGCACAACGCGCTAGCCAGCTCGTCCGGTGACGCGCGCGCGGTGAGCTACGGCTTGACCGAAGCCGGCAAAACCCTGGTGCGCCGGGCCCACGCCCTGGGCGTCGCGGTCGACGTATCGCACGCTTCCGATCGGGCGGTGGGCGATGTGCTGGCGCTGGCGCGCGAAACCGGCGGCGTGGTGGTCGCCACGCACTCGAACGCGCGCGCCCTGTGCGAGCACCCGCGCAACCTGACCGACGACCAGCTGCGCGGCATCGCGGCGACCGGGGGCGTGATTGGGCTCAACTTCCACTCGCCCTTCGTGGTGCGTGGGCGGGCCGCAGCCCTGACAGACGTGGTGCGCCAAGCGCAGCACGTGGTCCGGGTAGCGGGCATTGCTCACGTAGCGATCGGCGCCGACTTCGAGGGAGGCATTCGCCCCGCGCGGGGGCTCGAAGACGCTAGCCGTTTCCCCAAGCTGGCTCGAGCCTTGCTGCGCGCCGGCCTGAGCGAAGCGGCGGTGCGACAGGTGTTCTCTGAAAACGCCTTGCGCGTGCTGTGCCGCTCCGGTAAGTGACGGTTTCCCCACTCGCCGCGGGTCCAAAGGGTTACATGACGACGCTCGACTCTCGTTGCCTCGAAGCATTCCCCGGTTGGCTCAAGTCTCTGGCAGAAGACGCGCAAAAACTGGCTTCTGTATTAGAGCACGCTCAAGCGTCTCCAGCCGCCCAACAAAGCGCGGCCAGCGCCTTGAACTACCTGTTCAAGTCCCTCGATTTGATCCCCGACGGGCTCGAAGATCTCGGCTTCATCGACGACGCCTTCGTTTTGCGTGTCGCCGCCGCTCAGGTCGGCGAAGGCGAGCGTGACGCCGACGGCGCGCTCCAAACGTTGGCGAAAGACGCCGTTCTCATCAGTGAGTTTTTGGGCGCCGATTATGCCCGCCTCGAGCGCTACGTTGCAAAGCTCGCTGACGGCAGCGCGCGCGGTCGCAGCGTCACGCAAATTTTGGACGACAGCGCTGTCCGCGGCGACTTCGTGCGCGAGGTCTTGCAGTGGGCCGCCAGCTACACCTCGCCCAGCTTTACCCGCGACACGCGCAGCCTGGTGAAGCTCAAGTCGTTCTTGAACACACGCCTCCCCGCGTAAGCCCCAGCGTTCGCCTAAGCGCCCGGTCGCAGAATCTCGTCCGAGCCCGGCATCTCGTCCGCTCGTGCATATCGTCCGCTCGCAGCATCGCCCCAGCGCAGCATCTCGTCCGCTCGCAATATCTCGTTCGAACGCACCATTGGGGCCACTGTCCGCTCGAGAAGAATCGTCAGGAGCCGACTGGCTACTCGACGAGAAAATCGGAGTACGAAAGCAGCCGACCGCTCAGAAAGGATAAACGTTGCTTGTACCCGGCAGGCTTCTCGCCCTGGAATTGCTCCAGACCTTCGATCCCACAGTGTGCCGCAGCCCCCTCGCGCTCATCCATCAGCGGATCCTCGACCACCCGAACATGCGGCATCTCCCAGTGCGCGCTCGCGTCTGCCACGTCGGAATCTCTAAGGGTGTACTGCTGACCTTCAGCCTGTCCTGAGATCTCCCGCGCCTGAGCAGCCCTGCATCGTGCGAGGTCCCAAACGGACAGTCTAGGAGGTTGCCGTCGTGCTGCGGCCTCGGCAATGTCCTCGTCCGTCGGCTTCAGGGTGCGCCAAGTAGGCCGCCCATCGCTCCCGATGAACATGGGTATCGGCTTCGCGAACCGAAGGAGTGCACCGAAGCTCATGGTCTTGGAAAGCAGTCAGCAAACGTTACGAACTCGTCCCCGCTCCAGTCGTCCGATGAGGCACGGAAGCCGGTAACATGATCCACGAAGAACCAAGTTCGCCCGCCAGATCGATCGATCGATATGTCCAACGAGCGTTCGCGCGGGTTCCAACCGAAATAGAACGCGCCGTCATCGTCGATGCCGCACGTTGGAAAAGCTACACGCGCATTTCGCTGCACCAGTAGCAGCCAGGTAGTGTCCATCACTCGGCGTTGAATTTCGGCTAACGTATTATGGCTGAGACGCGCGTCGAAGAACGCGCGCCACTCCTGTTCGCCAGGTGAAACGGCGACGACTTCCGCGTCGCGTGCTTTCGAGAACCCCCCGATTGGAGCAAGAACGCGGACGTCCGAACCTCTTCCGTCCCACTTTGAAGCCAACGCGGCATTGGCCGAGCGCAGTACTTGCGCAGCGGACGTCACGGCTTCACCCCAGCGGCGGGCGCTTCTGCTGCCGGGACGACGGTAGCAGCGGCCGCCTGGCGTAATTGCTCAGCGATCATCGGCCCGATCTTTGGGCCCAGAAACGCTAGGTTCTTGATCAGCAGGGCGACTAAGTCACCTGCTACTGATAGCGGCAACGCGAAGCGGGCCACGGGCGCAAGTTCAATGTAAGCAGTATCGCCATCGATCCTGATGTGCGGCTGCTCGCGTCCCTCGACCGCAGACTCCACGGCTGTTGGGTTCAGGTAATAGGCCTGAATCATGAGGGAGTCAGCGCTCTGGATGACGCGAACCTGATTCGCGAGAGGTGGCGCCACCACGTCGAGGCTCACGGGAGGTCTGACGTGGTAGAGGCTTGGCAGCGGTAAGCTTTCTTTCTCGGCCATGGGCGACGGTCCTCATTCACTATAGATCGAATCCGTCGGAAGTCGCACCTTCCCCAGCCAACAAAGCGCAACGCTTGACGCCCGCCAGGGCCAGTTGATGCCTGCTTCGTGCGGTTCCCCACCGAAGCCGCCCGCGACGTGTTGGGATTGCTTAGGGCCATGTAGAGCGCCGAGGAAGATCCCCTCCGACGCCGCAGCTGGCCGAAGCCGGGCACGAGGAACGCGGCGTTGGCTCGAGTTAGGGCCAACCGTTAGCCGTTGTGCGCCCGCCACGGTGTTATCGTGGCGAGCGTGAAGGAGGACGAAACCTGGTTGATCACGGCTGCCCGAAGACACGTCCTCCCTATGGCATATGCTTGGTGGAGCCATCGAAACGGCGGCGCTGGCCTGTGACCGTTTAGGGAACGAGCCCGAGACTGGCGCGCGCCGTCACTCCAGCAAGCCATGGGCCATCGTCACGAGGGCCGAGGCGTAGTCGAAGAAGAGCTTCACGATGGCGCTCGTGGCGCTTTCGAGTGTCTTTCCCGCCGTGGCGCTGTGAGGCGCTTGGCTAGCGTTTGGGCGCTGGTCGACTGTCAGCTCGTGGGGTGTCAGCATCATGCCGGCGGCATGCCGCTGGTAGAGCGCAGCATCTCGCCCGCTCGCAGCATCTCGTTCGACCGCCCGCATCTCGTTCGACCGCCCCCGTCTCGTCTCGAGCGCAGCACCTCGTCCGACCGCGGCAGCTCGTCCGACCGCAGCATCTCCTCGACCGCCCGCATCTCGTCTCGAGCGCCCCGCCACCTGTACAAAGCACGCGAGCGCAAAGCGCGAGCTGGATCGCCGTCAACCGACCTTGGCGAGAGCAGATCGCGATCGAATCAGAAGACCGGAGTGAACAAACTTGGCGAGGCCGAGCGCCCGTTACGCCTCAGGTCACGAGGATCGCGTGACGTTTGAAGCAAAGCGCGGAGGGGACCTTAGACCCAAGTGAACAAACTCGGCGAGGCCGAGCGCTCGCTTGCTCTCAAGTCAAAAGGGTCGCGGGACGCCCCCCCAAGGCGAAGCCAAAACCCAACCAAACCAATCACTCCATTCAAGCCGGAGGCTTGAATGGAGTGATTGTCCCACACGGAAATTCTGCAGTGACCTTGTGGTCTTTGTTGTCCTTCACGAGCGCACAGGTCTTGCCCCTCAGCTCGACCGTGGTCGGCGAGCTGAGGCGCCAGCCGTTCGCCTCATCGAGCGGGATGACGGTGTCGTCGACCTCCACGGTGCCGTCGACCTCCCCGCCGTCCTTGACGGTGCCGTCCAGCTGGAAGGAGCAGGTGCGGACGCCATCGACGATGTCTGCGAAGGCCGAAGCGAGCGCGGCCTGGTCATTGGCGCGGAAGAAGCGCTGCATCTTGTCGCCGCGGGGATAACCTTGACCCACGTTTGCCATCTCGGTGGCGTGATCGTCCGTGACGTCGTTGCCCACGCTGATGTAGTAGGTAAGCACGCCCATCGCGAACGCGTCTTGCGCAGCCTTGACTGCCATCTCTTTGGCTTCCGGTGTCTGCGGATCGGGCTCGGCACAGGTGTCCGGCTCACCGTCGGTCGCGAGCACGATGACTTTCGGCCCTTGCTCGGTGACGGCTTGCAGAAGCGCGGCGGCCGCCGTGATGCTCTCCCCCGTCGGGGTATCGTCGATGATGGCGCTGGTCGGCGCCGGATACGCCCTGTCGATGGGCATGAAATTGTCGAGCGCAGGTGCCACGTTGGTCAACGTAGGACACGGAGCCGCGCCATCCCTGCCGCTGTACAACGTCAAACCGAAGCGCACCTGCCCCTGGAGCGTATTGACGATGCCGGCGTCCCGGTCCATCAAGGCCGTGCGCAGCGTTTGCCAGCGATCGCTCGTGCCAAATCTTATATTCATGCTGCCGGACTGATCGACCAGCAGCAGCACGGTGGGAATCTGGCGACCAAGGTCCACGTCGGTCGAGGCGCACACAGCACCGCCCACGCCGCTGCCGCCACCACTACTGGAGGCGCCACCAATGTTGATGTTGGGGCCGCTGCTTTCGACGCAGCGACCAGTGCCGTTGCAGTTTTTCCCGCTGCCACAGCGCTTGTCACCCGGCACACACTCGGCAGTGCAAGTCGAGTCGCTGCCGCAATGCTGGCCTGTCTCACACCTCATGGCGGCGCCATCGCAGGCCTGACCGCACGTCAGCTCGGATTTACACGGAGCGACGAGGCTCTCTTCAGCGCCACCGCAGCTCATCAGACCGCTGAGGGCTGAGAGCACGAGGCCAAAGCCCACGCCAACGCTGCTAAAAATTCTTGGTTTGAGTGATCGAGCCATGCGCGCACCTCACCGTCTCGAGCCCTGGTTGCCGTCTCCGCTAAGTGGCTAAGGTTAGCCGATTCTTCTCGAAAGGCAGGCGCTCAATACACGACGTACGTCTACCCACATAGGCGTCATGCCCAATATCGCCCCGGCTTTCCCCTGCGAACGAAAATTTCCGAGGCCAGCGTGGTGCGGGGACCGAGCGCTTGCTAGCTGCTCTTCCACTTGATGTTGCAGCCAATGCTCGGCGCTTGGTCGGCGGCCGGAGCTCGACCCGCAAGCAGCGCGTCCACCGCGGCGCGGGCGTCCGCAGCGGTGACGGGCAGCGTATTTTTCGGGCGGCTAGCGTCGAACTGGCCTCGGTACGCCAGTAAGCCGAGCGCATCGTAGATGTACAAGTCGGGTGTGCAGGCGGCGTCGAAGGCACGCGCGACGGCTTGCGTTTCATCGAACAAGTACGGAAAGACATAGCCCGATTGCCTGGCCTCCAGAGCCATCGGCTCGGGACCATCGTCGGGGTACTGGCCCACGTCGTTGGAGCTGATGGCGACCATGCCGACGCCCTGCTCTTGGCAGTAGCGACCGAACGCGGCCAAGCCCTCGCGAATGTGCTTCACGTACGGACAGTGGTTGCAAATGAACATCACGACCGCCGGCTTGCCAGCGAGCGACGATGAAGCGACGAGCTTTCCCGACACGGTGTCGGGCAAATTGAAACTGGGCATGGGCGTTCCCAGCTCACGCATGTTCGACGGTACGGCCATGTGTCGGTTGGTAGCGCGGCTTGGCGACGCCGGCAACTCAGCCACTGACGGCTGCAGGCAACGCCAGCGCCAGGCCAGCCGCGCCCTCTTCGTACACGATGGCGTAGACCGCGGCGCTGCCCAGCACACGCTTGATGTAGCGGCGCGTCTCGACATACGGAATGAGCTCGACCCATAGGTCGAAGCTCAGGCCGGGGCGTTGTTTGCGCCAGCGCTGCGCCGCGCCAGGCCCGGCGTTGTAAGCGGGGATGGCCAGCAGTGAATCTTGCGGAAACTGGTCGCGATATTTGCCGAGCACGTGCGCGCCGAGCGGAATGTTCACGCTCGGCCGCTTCAGCGCTACTCGATCATGCGGCAAGCCCAGCGCTTTGCCGGCCATACGCGCCGTCGGCAAAATCAACTGCATCAAGCCGTACGCGTCGGCCGGGCTCTCAGCGTCCGGATCGAATGCAGATTCTTCGCGCATGATCGCGTAAATGAGCGATGGGGCGAGCGCGTTCTTCTTCGCTTGCTCGGTGACCAGCTCCACGTAGGGCCGAGGGTAGGCAAGCTTCCAGGCATCTAGCCACGCTCCGGCCGGAAAGCGCGGCGGCATTTTTCCCAGCACCGAACGCGCGGCGTCACTGGACAACTTGAAAGCGCCGGCACGCGCGTACAGCACCGCGGCGTTGAACAAGAGCTCCGGCGCCGCTGACTCCGCCGACAACGCCGCTAACTCCGCCCGCACCCAGTCGAGCTCCCCCACCGATGCCAGCTCGAGCGCGCGCCGGAACCCCAGCTCCAGCTGCGCGGGTGGGCGACGAATGCTGGGCGGCTCGAGCGCGGCGGCGTGGCTGGCGCGTTGAAGCACTCGGCTAGCACGCTCGGCGTCGACCGCAGCCAAAGCCGTGTACGCCGCACGCACGTAGTAACCCAGCGGCAGCTCCGCAATCAACTTCTCGTAGCCCAGCAGTCCACGCTCGACCTCGCCCGTCTCGATCTGCACGCGCGCCAAAAAGTAGCGCTCGCGTCCGGCAAAGTCGCCGCCTCGCCCGGCTTCGACCGCCGGCAGGTGCTCGACCGCGCGCGAAAGTGGCCGCTCCGCGCTTTGAAAGTCGCGCTTCTCCATGCGACGGAGCGCGAGCCGAAAGCAACCTTCGGCCAGCATGTCGCCGTCTGGATAGTCGTCGGGCATGCTGGCAAGGGCGTCGGTGAAGCGTGCTTCGTCACCTAGCTCGAGCGAGTTGAGCGCGCCGTAGAGCCGAGCGTCGTCGGCGACGCTTTGTGTCGGGAACTTGCGCTCCAGCTCCGCGAACAGGCTGACCGCGACGGCGTGACGCCCGCCGCTTTGCGCCGCCTTGCCGGCCGCGTACAGGGCGCGGGCGCGTTGCTCCTCCGCGCAGTGAGCATGCGCCACCAGCAGGTACGATTTTTCGGCGTCGCTCGTGCGCTTGCCGGCCACCGCCACCTTGCCGCGCAGCACTTCAATCTCACACGCCTCGGGCTCGCTCGCGGCGGGCTCGAAGGGCGGCAGCGTGGCCAGCAACGCCTGCGCCGGCTCGAAGCGCCGGGCCTCGACCAGGCTGCGCAGACGCGGTAGGTGCTCGCCCAAGCTGGTTCGCGAAAGCTCTGCGCGTTCGCCCTCGGGCACCAGCGAAAGCCAACGCAATGCCTGCGCTTCGGCGGGCTTCCGCAGCGCTGAATCGTCCTCACTGAGAGTCAACAGCAGCCGTGACAACCGCAGCGCTTCGACTAGCTCAGCCCTGGCTGGCGCTGCGACCTCAGCGCCATTGAGCGCTCCGAGCACGAGCTGCGCGTAGGCTGCACGCTCGCGATCGGTCGAGGCACTCGCCAACAGCCCGCGGTATTCGCGCAGCGCGATTTCGCGAGCGCCCGACGCGAAGGCCGCGTCAGCCAGCAAGCGTCGCCTGCCGGCCGCGCTCGGCAAAGCCTCACCCGCTCGCCCCACGTGGGAGAGCGCGCGATCGGCGGCCCCCAGCTGTAGCTCCATGCGGCCGGCCCCAAGCTCGGCGTAGGGCGCGAGCAGCGACGCCGGTGAGACCGAGACGAACGCGTCGCGAGCTTCCGCCAGGCGCCCGGCGCGTTCGAAGAGCCGTGCCAGCAAGAAGCGATGCCGATGAAGCTCGGCCGCCGCCGGCGGGGCCTTGGCCAACGCAGCCCGCACCAATTCGGCCGCCGCCGCGTAGTCACCCGCTTCTTGCTTGAGGCGCGCGGCGTCGTAGCGAGCCTCGGCCAGCAACGGTCGAAAACCCTCCAACGACAGCGGCTCGGGCGCGCTGACCGGCGCGAAGGCCGCGCCCGCCGGCAACAACGTTGCCACTTGGGCCGGTTGTTTGTCGGGTGTGCGCGCCCTGGGCAAGGTGGACGCGCAGGAGTACGCGACGCCGCACAGCGCGGCCAGCACCCCCAACAGCGCCAACGAGCGCGCCGATTTTTTCAGCGACGTCGCGCGTTCCATTGCTCGAGAGCCGCCTCTTCTTCGGTCTTTTGTAGCCGCTCCGCTTGGCGTTCGTGAAAGCTGGCTTCGTGGTTACGCACGAGCTTGGCTTCCGCTTCCCGCTGGGCCTGTTCTTCACGAAGTTTTTGCTCTTCGGCCCGCTCCTTGACCAACACCTCGCGCGCTTCGGCCTCCGCGCGCTCGAGCAGCTCGGCTTGCGCCCGCACGGCGACGTCGAACTCGGTGACGCGCAATAGATCGACGCCGCTCGCGCCACCCGCCGCCAGCCGCGCCTGCTCGCTTCGCATGGCTTCGGCCGAGCGCTCGGCGTGCTCGCGCCGCGTGCGCCCGCGCTCCAACAGTTTTTCCTCGGCGCCACGCGACCGCGCGACCTGCCGCGACAGACCTTGCCCCAGCGCCTCGGCCCGCTCGTCCCGCAACTTGCGGAGCGCCTCGAGCGGATACTGCTGCCGCGTCATCGCGCCAGCGTACCACGCCGTGCGCTCCCCCCGTGAACGTGCCCGTGCCCGTGCCCGTTCCGTGCCCGTGCCCGACGGTCCGTAAGTTACCGAACTGGGCGTAGGCCCTGCCTGCGCGCCCAGCTGGGCGCGGCGCGCGCGGGCGAACGCCCGCGCCAGGAACCGCGGCCTACCGGTCCCGCGGGGCGGCACGCGCCGCCCCGCCCCGCTGAAGTGAATTCAGCGGGGCCCCACCCCACGCGGCTCGTCGCCTTGCTCCTCGCGGGCACGG
>JAYUYU010000747.1:0-3946 GCA_043752365.1 Myxococcales bacterium
CCATGTCCGAGGCCTTCTCGTGGATCGCCAAACGCAGGTCTATCCTCGCCCCGCTCAAGGAGTCCGAGGGACAGGAAGCGTGGGAGGTCGAGCCGGCAAAGATCGGAGGCAACGTGGTCAGCATGCTAGTTGACCCAACGACGCAGAAGCGCTGGCTGATGGTCGTCGCCAGCTATGACCAACCTGCTGGTGAGCCGGTGCACTTCCTGGTCGGTCCGCACATCCTTGGTTTGGAGGCCGTTGCCAACGGAACAGAGCGCGCGATCCTCAAGGTGGCTGGATCATTCAGGTCCGGAGAGGTCCTGCTCGCGCCGGGTACGGCAGCCCTCTTCAGCTGTTCGGTTGACGGTCCCTAGGTCAATCGAAGGGGGTTCCTCCGTCTGAGAGTGGCTGGTGTTTAACGGCGAAGCTGGTGGATTGGGCTTGTCTGCGTGATCGCGTTCGCCAAAGATCGGCAAACTGATGCGGCGGGGGCGGCGAGCGCCAGAAGCGCGGAAATCTAAGCGGGCCGGCCTGACCGCGTAGTTGGCAAAGCATGGAATCGATCTGGATGGGCATCTCGCCGGGCTCTCGCCGGGCCGCACGACGCCCTTTTGAAGGCACAATTGCGCAAGGATCCGGCGCATCCACGAGCGCTGTCGACGCTCCTGGAAGCCGTCGCGCTGTGGCAGGGACAGCCGGTCCGCGCTGCGCTCTGTGCGGACAGTCCGGGGTTTTCGCCCCCTGTCGCGCGAGGACGCCATGCAGCAGGCCGACTCACTGCTGGAGACGGCAGCCGAACGAGTCGTTCGGTTGCTCTCGATCGCGCAGGCTCAACCGGCCGCGGCGTCGAAAGTGGCTTCGGTTCGAGCCACACGCTCGAAATAGACGTGCGCAGTGCACCAATACCCGTGCTACCACGCCCCTCCAGTGGCTGTTTAACTGCAGCTACGGTGCTTCACGACGCAGCAGAAACAGGTCGGACTGGAGCGTGGCCACTATGAGCTCCGGAATGCTGCCGCCTTGTTGTCGGAATTGCTTGGCGAGGTTTCCGGTCGTGCATTGCAGACTAGACGCTTCGTCCACACCCGCCACGTACTTAAAGACGTGTTGAGTGAAACAGTCGTGCGCTACGTCAGAGCTCGCAAGCCTGGTCAGAAGCTCTTCGACGCCGGCGACGGCACCCTGGATTTCCGGGGGGTTCGGGATATTCCCACTGGTATCGAGCGGGAGACCGGCGTCCGCAGTCCGCAAGCGCCCGACGGCGTCGAAAACTTCGAACGGCCACCCCATGGGATCCATGAACTGGTGACACCCGGCACAGCCACCCACTGCATGCTCGCCTTCCAGGACTTGGCGCAGCGTCTTCGGGGGGCCGGAAGTGCTGCGCTTGGGGAACGTCACTGCCATGGGCGGTGGGGGCACCGGGAGGCACAGCAGCTTGTCGGAAACGAGGTGACCACGGGCGACGGGATTGGTTTCGTCCTGATGCGCCATGGTGGCCATCAGCACCGGGTGGGTCAGGAGGCCCATCCGACCCGGCTCCGTGGCAACGTAGGCGCTACCGGTGGGGGAAAGTCCCGCGGAGTCCCAACCGAGTAGCGCGGCCGTCTTGGGGCGTACGATGAGCTGGCGTGTGGTAAGGAACGCGCCAAACGTAGGGGTCGACGAATGCAGCGTCAGGCGGATCGTATCCTGGAAGTCTGCCAGCGCGTCGGCTCGCGCCCCCTGATCAAAAAGGGGGAACACGGCGATGCTCTTGCCCTTCGTTGCGAAGTCTCTGGCTTTCAAGTACTCGCCGAAAAACGCGCGCAAGCCCGTGATACCGGCATCGCTTGCCAGCAGGCGGAGCACCTGAGCGCGAATTTGCTCAGGCTGGCTGAGCTGGTCTGCGCGGGCTGCACTCCGGAGCTCGGCATCGGGTGGAGCATCCGTCAGAGTGAACGCAATCGCGGTGGCAACCTCTTGCGAGGTGAGCCTGAAACCGGTCCCGCTGGGGTGCCCCAGCTCCTTGCGAAACAGAAAGCGCGGTGAGCTCAGCAGCGCTCGGACTACGAGCCCGGCCGCCTCATCCACGCCTGCCGGCGCGTTCTGCTCGAACAATGCCAGGAGCTTCGCGACCACCGGCTCGGCCAGCGGTTCCTGGTAAAGCTCACTGCCAACGGTGTTCACCAGCTCGCGAATGCATGCGGAGTCCGGGGTGCCGGCGAGGCACGGCAAGCGCTGGGACAGCTGCGTCTTGGCAGTCGCTGCGGCTGCCTCGGCGTTATCCACCACTACTTGGGTCGCATTGAAGTCGAAGCGACGCAGGCCCGCGTTCGTCGAGAATTCAGAGGACCGGTCCGACGCCGCAAATGGATTATCCAGCTCGGCGGAAGGCAGGACGGCATGGATGGTATTGAGGTACTGCGCTCCGTTGAGCGCGCGAATCCCGCGCGGCAAAAGGGTTGCTTCTCCGCATTCGGCAGGGGAGGACACGTCAGCGTCTGGCGTTGTAGGCCCGGCGCCACCCGTTGTGTCCCGCGGAGCGCCGTCGAGGACCCCCGTGCACGCCAAGCTGAGCGAAGCGCCGACGAACAACGGCGTGGCGTGAAGCCAGCTCAGCATATGCCCCGCGCGGCTCACGTGAGCAACCCCGGGATCGGGCCTGGGCAGGCGTCGGTTCCGTCACCGAAGGTTTGAAGGTCCAACCCCATGGCTTGAGCCGTCGTTAGGTGAGCGCTGGCAAGCGAGTGCTGCTTTTCCTCGAAGCGCAGCCACTGCCCCGTCTTTAGCCGCCCACCGCCCTTACCCAGATAAATCATGGGGTGGGTGTTGGTTCCACCGTGGTGAGTCCCTCCTCCGTCACTCATCCATGCCATGAGCAGACTGTCCGCCATGCTGCCTGCTCCCTCCGGAATGCTCTTCAGCTTCCCAAACATGTACGCGACGCTCTCCGCGTGGAAGCCAAGAAGCTTCTGCATGTAGTCGCCGTCTTCGTCCGTGTGGCAGACGTCCTCATGGTGATTGCGCACCACGCCGTCAAACTCATACATGATGTGCACGCACCCATAAGTGTGAAGCATGCTCACCTGTCGGGTGGCCCCACACTGAAGCGCCGCCACTCCCAAGTCGCACATGTAGCGCCAAAACATCGGGTTGTGGACGTTGGAGCCGTCCTCCACGCGGCCCTGCTGGAACTCCTGCGCCACTAAGTCGGGACACCCCGCCATGACGCCGCCGCTGAGCGCCCGCTCGAGCTCCCGAACTGACGTGAGGTACTGTTCGAGCTTCTGCCTCTCAGCGGCCGGCAGCTCGCCCTGAAACCCCTGAATGTCGTCCTTGATAAAATCGATGTAGCTCTTCTGTCGAGCTATGAGGACCTCGTTCTGCCCAGGCATTCCCTGCCCGGCGACTCCGAAGACGAGCTCGTGCGCCTTCACCGGATCGAGCGTTGGGTAAACGGGCTCGTTCTTAGCGCGGCCCGCGACCGTGCCCTGCGCGCAATTGCCCTCATCGATGTTGAAGGGATGACCAAGCACCAGCGAACGAAGCCGCTGCTCTTGCCCTATCTGGTTGGCCACCAGCTGGTCGATGGTGGGCCCACCGACGACCATTTCGCTGAGGCCGCCCGCGCCGTCGACGGCGCCGCGACTCGAGCAGGAAAGCGCGCTGCTACCGTTGCCGTGAATGTACTCACCCAGGCTGCAATACAGATTCTGCACGACGGTCAACTCGGCTTTGTACGGCTCGAAGGTCGTCATGAACGACGCCAAGCTAAAATCCTGAGCCGTCCGCACCGTGGTCTTGTCCAGGTGCACCTTCTGCAGCCCGTTGGCATTGTTGTAGAAGATGAAGCGCGGCGGCGAGTCCACCGCGCCCCGCGCTTCTCGGTCTAGCCGCAGTACGAGTCCTCCCACGAGGCCGGAGGCAGCGAGCGCCAGAAACCGTCGGCGATCGCGGCCGCGGCTTCCAGCGGCCCAACTCG
>JAYUYU010000748.1:0-9824 GCA_043752365.1 Myxococcales bacterium
TCGATTAGCTCACACGCAGCCGCGAAGGCCGCCTCTCCGCTGTGCGCCAGATCACTCACCGCGAACACCGGACCCGTGAGCCCCGCGTAGACGGAGGCGTTGCCGGCCGGTGCCGACGGCACCAGGTGCGGGAACTCCGCGGGCGGCACGTGGCGCGGCCCGCGCTCGCGCGCTCGCGCCAAGAGCGCCATGGTCCGCTCGACGTTTCCAAAGGCGGTGCCGAGCACGAGCCCAGCTTCACGACTGGCGCTTTCGCTCACGCTGGCCGCGCCGGCTGCGGCCAGCGCCGAGCCTGCGTCGAAGCGACGCGAGCGCTCGGCGTCGAGCAGCTTTTCTGGCTCCGCGGCGCCCGCGAACCGCGCAGTCTTGACTACGGCCAAGCGCACGGACTCGGCAATTGGCGCGGGCGCCGGACGTTGCGGCTCCGAGAAGGCCAAGACGCAGCTCATACCCCCAAAGCCGAACGAGCTTGAAAGCGCCGCCGTGAGCCGCTCGACGCGGCCGTGCTCGCCCACGTGCCGTAGCCCCGCAAGCTCTGCGTCTACCAGCCCGACGCCGGGAGGCACCTCACCCCGCGCCACGGCCAGCACAGTGAGGGCCGCTTCGATGGCGCCAGCCGCGCCTAGTGTGTGCCCCAGCTGAGCCTTGCAGCTCGAAACCCAAGTCTTCGAATCAGGCCCAAAGACGTCCAGCAACGAGCGCGCCTCCATGGCGTCGTTTTGCTGAGTTCCGGTACCGTGGGCATTCACGTAGCCGACTTCGGCGGGGCTCAGTCCGGCGCGCGAGAGCGCTTTGCGTAAGAGCGCGCTCGCGCGGGCGCCGCTCGGCTCAGGGTGCGTGATGTGATGCGCTTCGGCTCCTACTGCGTAGCCGTCGAGCCAAGCCAACACCTCGGCGCCCCGCCCGAGCGCGGTGTTTTCCCGCTCCAGCACCAGCACCGCGGCGCCTTCGCCCAGGTTCAAGCCGGCGCGCGAGCGATCGAAGGGCCGGCACGCTGCGGGGTCGGTGGCGCCGAGCGCGTTGAACCCCAGCACCGTCAACCGACACAGGCCGTCGGCCCCACCGGCGAGGACGAAATCCACCTCACCACGCGTGAGCCAGGCAGCCGCCTGAACGAGCGCGATGGCGCCACCCGAGCACGCACTGCAGATACTGCGCGTGACGCTGGCCCCACCCACCGCCTCCGCGACGCGGGCCAGGCTGGCCGACAAAGGGTAGCTGACCAGATCTCGGGCGCGCTCGGGAGCGATGCGCAGAAGCTCGGGGCTCGACAGCATACCCTCCGTCTCGAACATGCCGCCGGTAGTACCGCCCAGCACGACTCCGATGCGGGCGCCGCGCGGCAGCCGCGCCTTTTCAGCGGCTTCGCGCGCCGCGGTGACAGCCATTGCATCGGTGCGCGAGAAGCCTGCGAGCTCTCCGCCCGGCGCAATCTCGGCGACCGCTAGGCCTCGCACCTCGCCGACTAACTTGGAGCGCACCTCGCCCGGCTCGAAAAGCTGCAACGGACGCAGGCCACGCTCGCCCGCCATCAGCGCGCGAAAGGTCTCGACCGCCGACTGCCCGAGCGCGGACACGAGCCCGACACCGCTCACCGCGATGCGCGGAGCCCGCACGCGCGCCTACCCGGCCTCCGGCGAGCCGGCGGCCGAGCCACCGGAACGGAGCAGGAACTCCGCTAGGGCGTCGACGGACGCAAACACGGCCCGGCCGGCTTCGCCTTCCGGTACGGCAACGCCAAACCGCTCCTCGACAGCCATGGCCAGCTGCAAGGCGTCGAGCGAATCGAGACCCAGGCCTTCGCCAAAGAGCGGGGCCGCTTCGTCGATGTCCGCCGCCGTCTTCCCGCGCAGATCGAGCTCTTCGATTAGCGCCTGCTTGATGCGCTGCTTCAGCTCCGCGACGGCCACGCTCAAGCTCGCACCTGCTTGGCGATCGCCGCCACGACGTCCGCGTCTTTCACGCCGTCTACCTCGGCCCGGTAGGACAAAACCAGGCGATGGCGCAATGCCGGCAAGGCCACGGCCAACACGTCCTCGACGTCGGCAGCGGCTTCGCCGCGGATCGCGGCATACGCCTTGGCGGCCAGCACCAAAGCTTGACTGCCGCGGGGGCCCGCGCCGAAACGCACGTAATTTTTCACTTCGGTGGAGGCCGCTTCGCTCGGGCGGCTGGCGCGCGTCAAGCGCACGGCGAGCTCGACCGCGGCCTCGGTCACGGGCACGCGCGGAATGAAGGCTTGCAGCATGCGCAGCTCGTCTGCGGTCAAAGCGCGGTTGACTTCAGGCACGTGGCCCGAGGTCGTGCGCCGCGCGATCTTGCGTTCCTCTTCCTCGCTCGGGTACTCGATGTGTACCTCGAGCATGAAGCGATCGAGCTGGGCCTCTGGTAACGCGTAGGTACCTTCTTGTTCGATGGGGTTGCGCGTCGCGAAGACCTGAAACGGAGCAGGTAGCGGGTGTGTAGTGCCGCCGACCGTCACCGCGCGCTCTTGCATCGCTTGCAGCAGGGCGGCTTGCGTCTTGGGCGGCGTGCGGTTGATTTCGTCGGCCAGCACCAAATTCTTGAAGATTGGCCCCGGCAAGAAGCTCAACTCACGCCGACCCTCGTGCTCGGCCAAAACGTCGGTACCGGTGATGTCCGCTGGCAAGAGGTCCGGCGTGAACTGAACACGGCCAAAGCTGAGGTCGAGCGCGCGCGACAAGCTCGAAACGAGCAAGGTCTTAGCGAGACCCGGCACCCCCACCAACAGGGCGTGTCCCTGCGTCAGCAGTGCGATGATCAGATGATCGACGACGGCGTCTTGACCGATGATGACGCGACCGACTTCCTCGCGGAGTCGTTTACACGCTTCGGCAGTTTGGGCGAGCAGCGCCGCGTCTTGGGACTTGGCAGGATCTTGAGTCACGGTTAGGAGCGCGGAGCTTAGCATCATGGGCCAGTTGCGGGGTGGAAGGAGCAAGGCTATGGGAGCCGCGTGAAAGGCCCGTCGACGACCGTGCTGGAGCGCCCGCCCCCGGGTCCAGCGCGCGGCGCCGTCGCAGCCCCCACGTGGCTTGTGGCCCTGCTGAGCGCCGTCTTGGTCCTGCTGGCCGGCTATAGCTTGCTGCGCGCGTACCGACGTAGGGTGAGGTGAACGGCATCGTCAAGCGCGTGCTGGTGGTGACGCTGGTAGGCGTCCTGCTGTACGGCCTGTTCGCCGTGTACACGGGCCTGAACCAGATTGGCTCGAGCCTGTCTCGCTTCCACGTCAGCGCGTTTTTTCTGGCGCTTGGCCTGGCCTGCCTCAACTACCTGCTGCGCTTCGGCAAGTGGCAGTACTACCTAGCCCGGCTCGAGATCCGCGGCATTCCCTGGCTCGACAGCCTGCTGGTGTTTCTGACCGGCTTCATTCTGACCATCACGCCAGGCAAAGTAGGCGAGGTGTTCAAGAGCGCCGTGCTGGCCAAGACTCACGGTGTACCGGTCGAGCGCACGGCGCCGATTGTAATTGCCGATCGCCTGACCGACGTGATTGGCATCGTGCTTCTGATTCTGATCGGCGGCGCCAGCTATCCGAAGGGGTTGCCGTGGGCCCTGGCCGGTGCGGTGGCGGTGGCGCTGGGCCTGCTGTTCATACTGTGGCAAACGCCAGCGCTATGGCTGTGTGCGCGCCTGGAGCGGCGCGGCGGCAAGCTGACGTCGCTCGTGCCGAAGCTGCGCGAGGCGCTAACGCGACTGCGCATTTTGGCGACGCCCAGCGCCTTGGTCGTGCCGACCCTGCTGTCGGTGCTGGCCTGGGGCTCGGAAGGCGCGGCGCTCTACACCTTGGTCAGCGGTTTCGAGCAGCACATGCCGCTCACACTGTGTGTGCTCTTCTACTCGACCGCCACCCTGGCCGGCGCGCTCGTCCCCGTGCCGGGCGGGCTCGGCCTGGTCGAAGGCATGCTGCGCGAGGCCATGCTTCACTTGGGCGGGGTCGAGCAAGGCGCGGCTACCGCCGCCATGATCTTGGTGCGACTCGCCACCCTGTGGTGGGCGGTGGTGGTCGGCTTCATCGCACTGTTCTGCCTGCGCCTGCGCTTTCCGCAGGCCTTCGCGAAGGATGCGGCGAAGGTGGGAATCGGCTAAGTTCGAAGGATTATCCTGTCCATGTCCGGCGCCCGTTGCTCGACGCTGCTAGCCGCGGCCCTCTTTTACCCAGTGCTGTGTGCGGCGTGCGGGGGCGGAGGCGCGGCCGCAGCGCCCCCCGGCACCCCCGCTGACCACATCACCGACGAAGCTCGCACGAGTGGAAGCAAGAAGCCGCCCGGCGACGGGGGGCTCGAAACACTGGCGGCACTGGAGCAAAAGCTTCGAACTCCAGGCACCAAAACGCTCGACCTAGCCGCCAGAGGTTGGGGCTCCGAGCTAGGCCGCGTGCTCGGCTCCGCCCCAACGCTCGATGCTCTGGAGAAGCTCGACGTCAGCGACAACGAACTCGGCCCAGAGGGCGCCCGCGGGCTGCTCGGCTCCTCGCACTTGACCGCCCTCCGCGTGCTCGACTTGGGCGGCAACGAAATCGGCGACCAAGGCGCCAAAGCTTTGGCTGAAAGTAAGCTCGAGCGCCTCACGACCTTGAACTTGAGCGGCAACGGCATCGGCAACGCGGGCGCCAAGGCGCTGGCGAAAGGCCGAG
This sequence comes from Myxococcales bacterium, assembly GCA_043752365.1. GTDB lineage: Bacteria > Myxococcota_A > Polyangia > Polyangiales > Polyangiaceae > PMG-095. The sequence goes on from JAYUYU010000748.1 coordinate 4,658, forward strand.
GCTACCCCGCGCTCAGCTCGCTGGATTTGAGCATGAATCCGATCGGCCGCGACGGCGTGAAGGCCCTGGGCAGCGCTGGCTTCAGCAAGCTCTCCGCGCTTTACCTGCTGGGCAGCGAGATCGGCCCGGACGGCGCCCGCGTCCTCGCCAAAGCTGGCCTCAAGCTCAAAGTGCTCGCGCTATCGGGCAACTCCATCGGCGACGAGGGCGCCAAAGCGCTGGCCGGTTCGGCCAAGCTTTCGTCCCTTGGCACGCTGGACCTCAGCGCCAACGGCATCGGGGACGCGGGGGCCAAGGCGTTGGCGGCTTCACCACACTTGAAGGGCCTGACCAAGCTGGAAATGTTCTCCAACGAACTTACGGCCGTCGGCAAAGCGGCCCTGTCGAAGCGCTTCGGCGACGCCGTTAAGCTTTGAGCGCGCGTAGGGCCAGCAGCGCCGTCGCAAAGTCCGAGGGCAAAGGCGATTCGAAGCGCAGCTTGACCTGCGTGACCGGATGCACGAAGCCGAGCACGGCGGCGTGCAAAGCCTGCCTGCCCAGCGCCGTGGCGATGGCCTGCAGGTCGCTGCCGCCCGGGGTGTGACCGTAGAGCCAATCAGCGAACAGCGGTGTGCCGACCTGCTCCGACAAGTGAACGCGGATTTGGTGCGTGCGGCCTGTCTCGAGTTGGCATTCGACGAGCGCGGCTCGTCCCTCTGCGAACGTCTCCAACACCCGCACGTGCGTCACGGCGCGCTTGCCCTGACTGGTCTTCGAGGTGAAGCGCAGCCGCGAGCGCGGGTGCCGATCGTACAAGGTGTCGATGGCGCCCGATCTCGGGACCCCCAGCGTGAGCGCGCGGTAGAGCCGCTGCATGCTGTGTTCGGAGAGCTGCTTCTTCAGCCCTTCGCGCGTGGGTTCGTCTTTGGCGACGACCAGGATGCCGCTCGTGTCTTTGTCGATGCGGTGCACCACACCGGGGCGAACCGCGGCGTTCGGGTCCCTGGCGTCGGCCGAGGCGCGCTCGAAGCCGCCGCGCGCCAACAAGCCGTTGACCAGGGTGCCCGAGGCGTGACCACGCGCGGGATGCACGACGAGCCCCGCCGGCTTGTCCACCACGATCAGGTGGGGGTCTTCGTGCAGCACCTGAAACGCCACGTTCGGATCGGGCGTGGCGGTGCTGGGTGGAGGCTCGCTCGGTTCGACTTCGAGCTGGGCGCCGCCGCGCACCTGCTGCTTCGGACGACAGATTTTGCCGTCGACTTTGACGCGGCCTTCGCTGATCCAACGCTGCACGGTAGCGCGCGAAATGTTGGGCATGAGCCGCACGAGCGCCTTGTCCACGCGCTCGGCCGGCTCGTGCGCGGCGAGCACGAACAGCTGTTTAGGCGGCGCTACCAGAGTCGACTTTTGATGTGCCCCTTGGACTTGACCAAGATGTCGACCAGGGCGCGATCGTAAAAATTACGGTGGTAGAGATCGGGCGACACGCGGCTCTTGTAGAGCGCACGGCCTTCTTCGATTTCTTCGGAGAGCTCCTCGAACAGCGAATCGTGCTCGATGCCCCGGATGATCTTCTCTTCGTTGTAGAGCGAAAGGTCGCTGGCGATGGCACGAGCGAGGCGACGTGAGGCTTCTTCCGTTTCAATCAGCGGCATCCAGGGACTCCTTGGGGAGGAACCGAAATTATCGTCTGCTCCGCTCGCTGCTGTCAAAAGACTCGAACAGGGACCGAGCGCTTTGCCGGCTGGACCATCAGCACGGCCAGCCAGGGCAACCAGATCAGCGCATAGCGAGGGGCGCCAAAGAACACGATGTGCGTCAACACGCACATGCCGAGCAAGGCCGCCGCAACGAACAAGAACGGCCGGCGGCCCGGTCCCGGACGCTCCACCAACATGCTCCCCAGCAAGCCGAGCTGGGCCACATAGCCCCAGGGACTGAGCGTTCCTGCCAACGCCAGCAGCGAAAACCCTCGTCCCAACCAGGCGCTCGCCGCACGCAACGAGCCAATGCACGCTCCTAGCAGCAGCAGCCGCGAGTAGAGCGTCTCGATCGTGGCGATGCCCAGCCGGCTGCGCTCCGAGACCAGGCTCGGGTTCGACGTCTGAAGGTAGGCGCTGGCCACGGCGCCGTGGTTGAACAGCTGCCCGAGCTTTTGAGGAACCAGAGCTAGCCAAGCACCAGGCGCGTCCTGAATGCGCTGGACCCCGGCGTGTCCGAAGCAACGGTCCTTGCCGGCTTCGCCGAATACCTCGCGGCATTCCGGGGGCACGCTTGGGCCTGCGATAGGAGCAAAGCTCCCACGCCCCTCCGGTAACGTCCCGATCAGCAGATTCCAACCGCCGTTCGCGCTCACGAACACGCAACCGTCCAACTTGGCGCAATTGCGCAGTGCCCAGGGCGCGCAGCAAGCCAGCGCGACCAACAGCACCTCGCCTGCGCCGCGCGCGCGGTGCACCAGGCTGCGTAGGCGCGTCGCGTCCACGGGCACCCCGACCGCGACCGCCCCCAGCAGCGGCACGATGGGCAACAACTGTGGCCGGAGCAGGACTAAAAACCCGCCGCCGGCACCGAGCAAGAGCCGCCAGGCCGAGCCCCGCCCACTGTCGCGCAAGAACAACGCCAAGCTAGTGAGCATCACCAGCACGGCGGCCGCTATGGCCTCCGTCATGACGGCCGCAGTGTAGAGGATCAGCGTGGGGTGGAGGGCCACGGCCAGCGCCGCGAGTCGCGCGCGTGCCTGCGAGCCGCCACGCAGCGCACAAGAGTGAACGCCGACCACCAACAATGCTCCGACGACTGCGTTGAGCCACATTGCGCTCAACGCAGTCGCGCCCCCGAGAGAGTAAACCAAGCCCAACAGTGCCGGATAACCCACCGGATAGTGCGCGGCGTAGGTCACGGCACCATCGGGCCAGGCCCAGGTGTAACCCGCGCCGTGGGCGATGCGGATAGCAACGGCGTGATAGAAGGTACCGTCGTCGACTGGCGGAAAGCGCTGGTGGGCTAGCGCCACGACGACCAAGCGCAGACCCAGCGCGAGGCCGAACAGCCACGCAGCCTGGCGGAGCGCCGCCCGTCGCGCCTCGCCCGTACCGCTCACACCCGCGCCCGGCCTGGATTGAAGGCCAGGGTTTGCACCAAGCCCAGGCCGCGCAAATCTGCCAGCACTTCGCACGCCGGCAGCCCCACGACGTTCGAATAAGAACCCACCACGCGCTGGATGAAGAACGAGCCGATGCCCTGCGCTGCGTACGCCCCCGCTTTGTCGAGGCCCTCTCCAGTAGCCGCGTAAGCACCGATCTCGTCCGCGTCCGCCGCTCGCATGTGCACTTCGGTCTCAATGGTGCGTGCCACGCTCACACCCGGCACGCCCGCGAGCCCGATGGCGTAGCGCGTGTAGACAGAGTGCACGCGACCCGCTAGCCGCGAAAACAGCCGTACCGCGTCTTCCACGTCGCTGGGCTTGCCCAACACCTCGCCGTCGATCACCACGCTGGTGTCGGCAACCAGGATGGCGGCGTGCGGTACCACCGCTAGGCGCGTTCTGACCCCCGCAAGCTTCGCTTCGACGATACGCTCCAGGTACGCCAACGGCGTTTCGCCGAGCAGCACCGTCTCGTCGATATCGGCGGCCAAGACCTGAAATGGCAGCCCGAGGGCCGACACGATTGCGCGGCGCCGAGGCGAGCCAGAACCCAGCACGAGGGGGTGAGAAGCATCGATCAACACGGGCAGCCATCCTCTGGTAGGTTCAAGCGCGTGCGTCGCGTCGCGCCAAGTGCGGTGATCGCCTCGAGTGCCCTCTGCGTGCTGCTCGCGCGCGGGGCGTTTGCGGAATGTCGTGCAACCGCTCCGTGCGTCGACGCCGAACCCATGTGGCAGACCCCCAGCGCGGTGCGCTTCACTGGCGTGTCGGATACCTTGGCGCCCGCGCTGAACCAAATGGCATTGGGTACGAGCCTGACGCTGCGACTGCGTCCCGCGGTGCTCACGGTGCCAGCGCCCAACCAGGACGGCCGCGACGTGAACCTGATCCGCGACGCCGTGGCTTTCACACTCGGCGGTCGCTGGGGCATGGGAAATCGGTTGGAGCTCACGGCGCTGGCGGCCGGGCTATCTCAGCGAGGCGCCGGTATCAAGGGTGTCACGAGCCAGACAGCACCGCCCATCGACTCACCCACCCTGCAAGACCCTCGTATCGGCTTCGGCTACGCCATGAATACCGCTTCCCGGCGCTTTGGCGCCAAGCTTCGCTTCGAGGCCAAGCTGCCGCTGGGCAACGCTCAGGCCCTGGCTGGTGAGCGCAGCTTCGTCGCCAGCCCGAGCCTGGCCCTATCGTCGCAGTTGGGTGGCTTCTTCGCGGGGGTCGAGCTGGGCGCGCGCTTGCGACGCCCCAGCGATTTTTTCGGTTTGCGCGTGGGTAGCCAAGCGCTGCTCGCTGCCGGCGTGGGCTACGAGCTCGCCTTTCTGCGCGCGTCGTTTGGGTTGGAGCTGTACCTGCTGCCAAGCCTGGTCGAAAGCGGCAGCTACAGCTATTTGCCAGCGGAGTGGCTCTACACGACGCGCGTTGCGCCACGCATCTTGGGCAACGTGTCGCTCGGGCTGGGCTTTGGCGGCGGGCTGCCGCTGCTCGACGGGATAGGCGGCGCCGAGTTGGCATTCGGCACGGGCTTCCGCGCCTTGGCGTTCGTGCGACTCACGCCGCCGCCCAACTGAGCCGCGCTTTAGAACAGCCGCTCGTGCACGAAAATACGGTCGCCCGATTGTAGAGGAATGTCGGCAGAACGCCCTTCCATGATCGTGCCAATCGAGATCACCACGGTGCGCGAGCCGTGCTCGGTGCGACGCGTGAGGTTCACGCGGTCGAGGTTGGCGATGCCGGTCAAGCCACCCGATTGAGAGATGGCCTGAATCAACGTCAGCCCTGGCGTGTACGGAAACGTGCCTGGCTTCGAGACTTGGCCGAGTAGTGTTACACGGCGGCTGTTGTACTCTTTGATCTGCACGATGACGCTGGGATCACTGAGAATCGCCTTGTCGACCAGAAGCTTACGAATCAGGCGTGAGATTTCCTGCGGCTCGAGCCCGGCGACTTGCACGGTTTGCAGGTACGGCAACTCGACGCTGCCGTCGGATGCCACCTGGTATTCACGCGGCAAGTCTTTCTCGCCCACGATTTCCA